>CALVUW010000069.1 GCA_944363695.1 uncultured Bacilli bacterium
TTGATTATTCGTCTAACCGCAGCAATTGCTTTATTCTTAGTGCCAACTTTAGTGCAACTTATTTTAGATGTTTTAGTAGGAGCCAGTGATCCTAATTGTTTATTACAATAAGATGATTTTTTGCGGTGATAAGTATTTGAATTTGTTTAGATTATGTGATACTATAAAAATGATATAGGAAAGTTCCTACGACGGGAGTGGATGGTATGAGTTCAACAACAAAAGCAGCATGGTATTGGGATATTATTCGATCTTTGCTGGTTTCTTTAGATAATGTTGGTTTCTCTCTTTTGAGTACTGTGTACAAGATTTTTTATACCGTTGCAACGGCAACTATTATTTCTGGTGATTTAATCAGAAACTTTTATGGTCGTATTCAGTTGATCTTAGGAATTATCATGATTTTTAAATTGACAATGTCCATTTTGAATATTATTATTAATCCCGATTCAATAAAAGACTCTAAAAATGGGCCGGGAAAAATTATTCCGCGGGTTGTCGTTTCTGTTTTCTTATTATTATTGGTTATTCCTATTAATATTCCCATAAAAAAAGGAGAAAGTAGTCGCAGTTTGAATTCATATATTAATGATCATGGTATTTTATTTGGCTTTTTATACAAATTTCAAGATAGTATGATGCGAGAAAATATCATTGGTAAATTAGTGTTAGGTATTAATACGGATATGAATGTTCCCCCAGATCAAGATCCGAATTCTAATGATATAGATGCTAATAATTTGAGTGCTATTGGTGATACGATTGCGGCCCAAGTGGCCAGAATGGTGATACGTCCTAATGTAGTTGATGAATCTGAACCGTATTGTCTTACTGAAGATGTTGACCCAGAAAATCCATGCCCTAATACCAGATGTCCGGTAGAGGTGGTTGCTAATAATTATACGGATGAATCTCTATCTGCTTCTAGTATTGCAGATTTAGTTAATGTAAGTTGTCGGAATAATGAATTAAATAAGACGATATATGCTTTTTCATATACACCATTACTAGGTTTAATTGTTAGTGCCGTTATGTCTTTTATTATAATTGGTTTTACAATTGATGTGGCTGTACGTGCTCTTAAATTAGCTATCTTGCGATTAATTGCACCTATTCCTATTATTAGCTATATTGATCCAAAAAGTGAAAAAGATGGTGCTTTTGGCAACTGGTTAAAAGCTTTAATTAGTACATATATTGATTTGTTTATACGTCTAGCCATTATTTTCTTTGGAGCATTTATTATTCAATCTTTATTTAGTGAAGGAACTTTTGATAGTATTAAATCCGGAAATGCACTGGTAGATATTTTTTCAAAGATTGCTATTATTTTAGGCTTATTGGTTTTCATGAAGCAAGCACCAACTTTCTTGAAAAATGCATTAGGTATTAAAGGCCAACCTATGGGAAATGCTGGATTATCTGGACTTTTAGGTGGAGCAGCCATGGCTATTGGTGGTGGAGGCCTAGCAGGATTTGGTTTAGGTATGATGCAAGGTATGAATACTTCAGCTGATGCCCAAGCCCAAGGAAAAGCCTTCTCTCCATTTAACTCTTGGTCCCAAAATCGAGATCAAATGGCTAAAATTAGGACTGGTGATAAAGATGCGAGAGGTGGTATTGTTGGTGGCACGATGGATCGCTTATTGTATAACACTAGGGAACGACAATTAGGAAAGAAAGGTTTAACGGAAGCTAATATTAAAAGGGCAAAAGATACTAGAGATGATCAACAGAAAGTTGTGGCTCAAGCACAACTTGCTAGAGATTTAGCTTATGAACGGCTTAAAAATGCAGGTATTTATTCCGAGCCTACGCCACCTCCTGCATATATGGATATGAAGCAATTCATGGATGCTAATCCAGGTAAATACAGTAGAAACAATACAGCTGAACTTGCTAAGGACTATGCCGAATATACCAAAAATGCCAAAGCTGCTAAGAGTAAATGGGCAAATGATACTGCTATTTGGAATGATTATATGAAAAAAAATTCCAAATTCAATGCGGAAAGTGTTAAACTATCTAAGATGGAGAAAGCTATCAAAAATGCTTCTGATATTCGTCAGTCTCAAGATGTGGAACCACGTTCTATCGATGAGTATTCCTCTGGTGTTGGCTCTTATCGTGCAGGTGGTCATAGAAGTGAATTTGACCCTGACTTTACATCGATCAAAGAGGATAGTAGTTATAGATCTACCACTAATATAGATGAATCTGGACCTGATCGTTTTGCGCCGAATGTAGGCGGTTCAAACGAAGGTGGCCCAGGACCTGGTCATGGACCTGGACCGGGCCCTGGACCGGGCCCTAGGCCATAATCAAAGGGAGTGTGATACAGTTTGAATACTTATTTAATACCAGCAAATACGAAAAAAGGGACGTTAATCCTTGGTATATTTCGTCCCTTTGATCTAATCTTATTTGGAGCTGGTGTTCTGATAACCCTTATTTTATTACTTATTATGCCAATGGGGTCAACCGGGCAAGTCATCTTAGTTATTTTACCAGCAGCTATTGTTACTTTCTTAATTGTCCCTGTTCCGCATTATCATAATATATTAACAATCATTGTTGAGGGGTATACGTTTTTTACCAATAGACAAAAGTATATATGGAAAGGTTGGTGTGTGAAAGATGTCAAAGATGTCAAGGCGTCTAAATAGTCCGTATACGGAAGATTGGGTACCAATTGAATCGATTCAAAATGGTATGATTGTTTGTTCTGACAAACAGAAGGTAACAGGTGTTAAAATCGCACCACGTAATATTTTTATTCTAGATGCACAAGCTCAAGATAATGTTTTGATTAGTTTAAAAAACTTTTACAATATGATCGATTTTGAATTTTGGTTAGTGGTAGCCGATCGTCCGGTTGATATTTCTGTTTATATGTCACAATTACAATTGCTGTACAATGAGACAACCGATCCCGCCATCCGAAAAGTTATTATGCAAGATATTGATAAGGGTAATACATTTGTTAACAATAATATCGTAGATACTGAGTATTATATTCTTTTCAAAGATAAAAATGATGATATCTTACAAAAGAGAATACGTTTATTGATTAATGGCTTAGCAGGGTGTGGCTTAAATGCTTCACAGGTAAGTAATGATGATTTACGTATTATTATGGAAAACTTCTTAAACGGAGGAGTTTCAACAGAATTTGGGACGGTGATGCCAGTATGAGTATAAGTTTAAAAAGTCAGTTAGCACCAAAAGGGTTACATTTTTATGCCAGTGATTTCTTTATTAGTGATAAATATGCAACGATCTTAACGGTTGTTTCTTATCCTAAATACATTAATCCAGGTTATCTATCAATGTTAACTTCTATGAGTGGTATCAAAATTGTCATTAAACACATTCCGGTTCCATTTTCAACCATGTCTAAGATGATTAACCGGCAAATTGCTGATTTAAGAGAAAGATATCGACAAGAAAAAGATCAAACGGCCAAAGAAAGAATTCGTCAAGATGCAGAAAGTCTAGAGTATTTCGTTTCAATGCTAGCTTCCTCTCAAGCCAGAATTTTTGATTTTCAGATGCACATTATGATCAATGCTGATACGAAAGAAGATCTAGAATTAAAGAAAGTTAATGTTAAAAATTATTTAGATGCGATGGAATTAAGAGCTATTTCACTTCGTTTTGAACAAGAAAAAGTGTTAAAAAGTATTTTACCAATTTTTCCTAAGCAGGATATTGAAGAGAGAATTGGTACACCGATTCCTTCACCAACCATTGCAGCTATGTATCCATTTATCTTTGATAGTATTAAAGATCCAGGATTATCTGTATTACTAGGTGTAGATTTCTCTGGTGGAGTTATTTTATTTAACCAATTCTTATATCAAATTCGAAAAGAGACCAATCGTAATAATGCCAATATGATTATTTTAGGTACTTCTGGTAGTGGTAAAAGTACAGCTGCTAAATTGATTTTAAGAAGTCATATCCGTAATGCTTGTCAGATTGTCGCTATCGATCCTGAAAATGAACTAGAAGAAATTACGCGTACCTTTGGTGGTGATACCATAGATATTGGTAAGGGTGGCGAATTTGGTATGATCAATCCGCTAGAAGTTATCATTGATGCTGATGAAGAAGAAATCGAGCAGGGATTGGGTTATACTGTATTAACAAGAACGCTACAATCATTAAAAGCATTTATGCGGTATTATGATCCATCGATTGAAGAAGATGTACTAACTATGTTTAGTGAAATTGTACAAGATACTTATAAGCGTTTTGGTATTGATTTTAATACTGATTTTTCAAAATTTACGTCTCAGGACTATCCAACCTTCACTGATGTCTATGCAACGATTAAAGGACGTTTAATGTCTATGACAGAACAAACTCATGAACGAGATATTATGCAGCGCTTAGAGCTAAAAGTCAGACCATTAACAAAGGAATTAAAATTCTACTTTGATGGTAAAACGACCATTAGTGCTGATAGTGATTTTATGGTATTTAATATTAAAGAGTTAATGAATTCAGATACAAATGTACGAAATGCTTTATTCTTTAACGTTTTAAAATATGCTTGGGGACTTTGTTTAGATGTCAATGTCAATACTGTTTTAATGGTTGATGAGGCACATGTATTATTAGGTTCTAATAACGTCTTAGGAGCTGATTTCTTAGCACAAATGCAACGTCGTGCTCGTAAGTACAATACCGGAACCATTGTTATAACGCAGCAGCCAAGTGATTTTTCTGACCCATCGGTTATTACCCAAGGTAAGGCTATTTTTGATAACTCAGCTTATTACTTAGTGATGGGCTTAAAGAAACAGGCTGTAGAAGATTTAGCACGTCTTATCGATTTGAATGATAATGAAAAAGATAGTATTAAACGTTATTCGCAAGGAGAGGCGTTGTTTGTTTGTGGTAACCGTCGTATGAGAATTAATGTCATAGCCACAAAAGAAGAATTAGAATCATTCGGTTCTGGTGGTGGTTTTTAATTAGCAATCGTTTGCAAAAGCTTATTTTACGATAGGGTGGTGAGAGTATGCAGGAAGAACCACAGAAACAAGATAATAATCAACAACCTTCTGAGGTTGCTAGTGAAAAGACTCAAGGTCATACTGCCGGCGAGTCTTTTCGTAATGCTGCTCGTAATGTTACGCAAACGACGCAAAAGGCAAAAAAAGCAGTGGCAGGTGGTGTTGATCCAAAACAGTTAATAAGTGCCAAAATGCAAGGCTTAAAAAGAAATATCAATCGTTTTAATCAGACTGCTTCCTCATCTATTAGGCAGGCGCAACAGAATGCTCAATCACAGCAATTGCAAAATCGTCAAAGATTACGAACAGAAAATGCATCTATGGGTCAGCCTGGTGGCGGTAGTGCACAACAATCAGGCGAGGAAACAACGGAAAAAGAAACGGTAACAGAAGAAAATACTAGTAGCAGAAATAGAAGCCGAAATCCTCTTCAACGCTTATTAGATCGCAGTGAAGAAACGGAAGCCGAAGAGGTAGAAGAACAAGAAAGTAGTGGATTTTCGCTGTTTGGGAAAAATAAAAACGGAGCAAAAAATACGGTTACTGCTGTTGTTAAAGGCTTTATTAAGATGCAATTGCTACCTATTCTTGGTTTTGTTTTAATTACATTTATGTTTATTTTGCTATTAGTATTAATTCCAGTTGTTATCGTTTCTGGTGTTGCGAATATATTTTCTTTTGATACAGCAGTAACAGGTGAAGAAGATATTGATAACTTAGGTGAAGTAGATGAAACAAATGAAGAGTTAATTGCTATTTTGGATGAGTATCCAAATGAAGATAAAACACAATTAGGACGTATCGTTCACGCTATCGAATTTGTATTCTTATCGTATCAAGATGGTCAAACGTATGAAGAATTAAGCGAAGCTGAACTAAAAGAAGTAGTCGATTTAGTAGTGGGATGTAAAAACGGTAGTACCTATGATTTGAACTTATTACAAACAAAGTTAGCTGATGAATTCTTTCCTAGTAAAATACCTGATTATACACAACAAGATTATCAATCTATGGCTGAAGAGGTTATTGAATATTTAGAAAATTACAATGAGTTAATAAATGATGACCAAACCAGTCAAGGTGTGACAACGACTGGTGATCAATGTAGTTATGATTTAACCCGTGTTCATTATGAAAATAACTTTGTAA
>CALVUW010000070.1 GCA_944363695.1 uncultured Bacilli bacterium
TGATAAAGACGTTATCTTCTTCTACTAAATCTTTTACTTTAACAAATGAAGATGTAGTTGTATCACCTAAATGGAAATATCAGGATACAATTGTAATGTATAGTGCCGATGGAATTCAACTTAATACATGGTCAGCTGGCAAGAAAAATACAAATTATACATCCATTGATCCTAATTTTGCTACTGGTGCTGTAGGATTTCAATCAACGACTACTAGTTTTGCTGTACAAGAAATCTGGTCTGATATAACATATGATATGACACATTATACGGGTATTACCATTCAAGGATATGGTGATGCTGCTAATGGATATTATTTGATTTGGGGTGTTATGAAAGATAGAAATTCTTCTACTTATTTGTGGGATGGTGGTATAGCTTATCAAACTTTAATACCAAACAAGCAATATAAAACAGAAACATTTACTTTTTCTAGTCAATTAACGGGTAAATATTATTTAGGAGTAGGAATTCAAAATAATTATCAAATTTTTTCGGGCTTCTTTTGTTATTTGCGATTAAATGGAAGAGTTTACTCATAATAGTAACGTTACTAAATAATTTATTTGGTAATATTATTACTCACTTTTGACATTGATTTTGTATTTCTTTTCTAATTTTACAGTTGGTAAGAATTAGCTATATCTAAAAATGTCGATTTATGGTATACTTTATGTTGAAGTAAGGTGATGCTATGGATTTTATTCGTTTAAAAAATGTAAATAAACAATATAAAAATGGTGTAACGGCCATTTATGATTTAACATTATCCATTACTAAAGGTTCGTTTGTTTTCGTAATAGGAGGATCTGGTAGTGGTAAAAGTACATTTATCAAAATGTTATATCGAGAAGAAAAACCGTCTAGTGGTGAGATCATTGTCGGTGGTGTTAATGTCGCTAAATTAAGAAATAAAAAGGTATATAAGTTGCGTAGAAGACTTGGGATCGTTTTCCAAGACTATCGTTTATTGCCGAAATTGACGGTTTACGAAAATGTAGCCTTTACAATGGAAAGCTTAGGTGCTAAAAAAGATGAAACACGTAAGAAAACATTAAAAGCATTAGAATTGGTAGGATTAAAACATAAAATACATAACTATCCTGATCAATTATCTGGTGGTGAACAACAGCGTGTTGCTATTGCCAGAGCAATTGTTAATGAACCTAAATTATTATTATGTGATGAACCAACGGGTAATCTAGATCCAGATATGAGTATGGAAATAGTAAATGTATTAGATGAAATTAATAAAACTTGCGGCACAACCATAATAATGGCAACCCATGATCGGGATATTGTTAATAAAATGCAAAAAGAAGTAGTGGTACTAAAAGATGGCCGCCTTTTGAAGCATATAGAAAAAGGAGGCTATGAAGAATGAAATTTTTTAGAACATTACGACGAAGTATACGTGATGCCTTTAAAAGTGTTTTCCGAAATTTTAGTCTCTCATTAGCTTCTATTTCTTGTATTACTATTACCTTATTAATAGTAGCGGTATCTATTTTAGTAACGTTTAATGTACAGAATTTTACAACTAAGATGGAACAAGATTTAACAATTGTTGTATTTTTAAATAATGATATTACAGAAGAACAGATTGAAAATGTTCAAAAAGAAATCACTAGTATAGATAACGTGGATAGCATTTCTTTTCAGAGTAAAACTGCTGTAAAAGAAGAAATGCGTAAAGAAAGTGATATTTTTAATGAAGTAATGAGTACTTGGGATGAAGAAGATAATCCCCTAAAAGATACTTTTCAAATAAAGGTAAAAGATGTAGAATTAATACACGATACAGCGCAAGCTATTGAGAAAATTGATCAAGTAAGTATCGTTCGTTATGGTGAAGGCATGGTGGATCAATTAATTATAGCTTTTGAGTCGGCTCAAAAAATATCTTATGGAGTAGTAATTGCTTTAGTAATTGTTACCATTTTCCTAATTATTAATACAATCAAATTAACGATCTTTTCTCGAAAAAGAGAAATTTCTATTATGCGGTTAGTAGGTGCTAGTAATTTTACAATTAAAACACCGTTTATTATAGAGGGAATGGTATTGGGGCTACTTGGCTCTATTATTCCGGTATTAGCTATCTGTTTTGGTTATGTTGCATTATATAATCATTTTGGAGGCTATCTTCTTACTCAAATGATTGAATTAATACAACCAGAACCTTTTATATATATGGTATCAGGTATCGTTGTTGTTATTGGAATGCTAGTAGGTATGATTGGTTCTGCTTCTGCGGTTAGAAAGTATTTGAAGGTGTAATATGAAAAAAATAGAAAAAGTTTGTTTAAGTTTAATATTAGTTGGTACTTTATTTATTATGCCCTATCGTGTAGAAGCGAAAACAATTAAAGAGTTTGAAGAAGAAGTAGAAAAGTTCACAAAAGACTTAGAAGAAAAACAATCAAAAATTGCTCAAAATGATGAAGAAGTAGCTAAAATAAAAGCAAATATTGCTTCTATTGAAGCTCAGATTAGTGATTTGGAAGCACAAGCAGAAAGTTTACAACAAGAAATAGACGAATCTAATGCGGAAATTGCTAAAAAAAGTCAAGAAAGTAAGGAGTTGTTTCAATATCTACAAGTTAGTGAAGGAGAAAATGCCTATTTAGAATATGTATTTGGGGCAACTAGTATCACAGATATGGTATATCGTATGGCCATTGTGGAGCAGTTAACAGATTATAACAATCAAGTTATGGAAGAGTTAAATGCTTTAATTGAGAGTAATAAAGTTAAAAAGCAGGAATTAGAAACAAAAAATGAAGAGTTAAATCAATTAACTGCAGAATTAGAAAGTGAAAAAGAAAGAATTAATGCCGATACACAATCTATCAAAGAAGCAATGCCTTCTGTACAGCAACAATTAAAATCAGCGCAAGATAACTTAAATTATTATAAAAATTTAGGTTGTGGTGTTAATGAAGATATTTATGCTTGTCAATATAGAATTGAACAGTCTCAAGGTGGCAGTGGTGCGTTGGTTCCATCGGCTGATGGTTTCTATCGACCAATGGTTAGTGGATATGTGACACAAAATTGGAGTGGTTATAGAGGACATTTGGGGATAGACCTATCTAATTCTAATAAGACTCAGGAAATTTATGCAATTGCTGATGGTGTAATATTCTCTATTTATACAGATCCGGATGGTGCTTTGTGTATTAAAATTCGACATAATGTAGGTGGTAGATATATATACTCTACTTATGCCCATCTAAGCTCCTATGCTAATATTTCCGTAGGACAAGTGGTTACACCAAATACCTTGTTAGGTAGAATGGGAAATACTGGTAACTCACGAGGTGCTCATTTGCATCTAGAAATTACGACTTGTGATTGGCATTCAGGTGGTGGTTGTACGTGGGATCAATATCAGCGTAGTACTATCAATCCACGACAATATATTAGTTTTCCGACAACACTAAGAGATTGGTGGAATTCAAGATAAGTCTAATCGGCTTATCTTTTCGTTTGCTATAAAGTATGGTATGATATTTTCAGGTGATACCAATGGAAGAAAAATTTAAATTGGCGATTATTTATGGAGAAGATGATAGTAATAAAAATATTTATGATGGCAAAATTGAAACCTACGGCAACATTGAAGATGCTAGCTCGCATATGGAAATCACATTAGATGCCTCTAAAAATAAATATCCAGAAATAACCATTTTCTCGCAATTGGATTATAGATTTCAGGCGGAAGTTCCTACTTATATTCTAACACGATTAGGAAATATTGTATTTTTTGATATCACGAAATATAAAAATGGTACAGTGAAATATGGGCACAATGGATTTTTAATGCTGCCTGATACAATAACACCTAAGCAAAAAGAAAGTTTAGAAACTTTAATAGCACACTATGACAATTATAGTATATCGATTAACTATGATTTAACCTTACATGATGGTATGATAGATGGTAGATTTTTACAATCGACTAATCAAGAAAATGCTTTGCATTTATTGCAACGGTATTATAAGATAATGGATAAATCAAAACAAAAATAAGATGAAAGTTAAAAAAATAAGGAAAGAGGGTGATGAAATGTTTGAATTAAAATCAGATTTTAAGCCAGCTGGTGATCAGCCCACTGCCATCGCTGAATTAGTAAAAGGAATTCAGGAGGGCAAAAAAGAACAGGTTTTGTTAGGTGCAACTGGTACAGGAAAAACTTTTACGATTGCTAATGTTATAGCTCAAGTAAATAAACCAACACTAGTATTAGCTCATAACAAGACTTTAGCAGGACAACTATATTCTGAACTGACAGAATTATTTCCTAATAATCATGTATGTTTTTTCATTTCTTATTTTGATTATTATCAACCGGAAGCATATATTCCCACTACAGATACCTATATTGAAAAGGACTCATCTATTAATGATGAAATAGACGAGTTACGCCATGCTGCTACATCAGCTCTTTTATCTTATCGTGATACTATTGTTGTTGCTAGCGTTTCTTGTATTTACGGTATTGGTGAAGTAGAAGAGTATCGTAATAAAATGTTAACTTTATCCTTGGGACAAGAAATAGAGAGAAATCAAGTATTAGAAAAACTAGTAGAAATGCAATATGAGAGAAACGATTATGATTTTCATCGTGGTACCTTTCGGGTAAGAGGGGATGTATTAGAAATTATTCCTGCGAATCAGAATCAGACTGGTTATCGTATTGAATTTTTTGGTAGTGAAATTGATCGAATTAGTGAAATTGATATTTTGACAGGGACTGTGTTGACTAATAAAAAAAATATTAGTATTTTTCCAGCCAGTCATTATGTCATTAGTGATGAAAAAAGGAAGGCAGCGATTCAAAGAATCAGGGATGAATTAAAAGATAGATTAGCCGAACTAAAAGCCAATAATAAATTATTGGCAGCAGAACGCTTAGAACAGCGAACTAATTATGATATAGAAATGCTAGAAGAAACAGGCTTTTGTCATGGTATTGAGAATTATTCAGCGCCTATGGCTGGTCGTAAACCAGGAGAGACTCCTACAACGCTGCTTGATTTCTTTGGGGATGATTTTTTATTAGTAGTGGATGAATCACATGTAACCTTGCCGCAAGTACGTGGTATGTACAATGGCGATCGAGCTCGTAAGGAAAATTTAGTAGAATACGGTTTTCGTTTGCCTAGTGCATTAGATAACAGACCTTTAACTTTTACTGAGTTTGAACAAAAAATTGATCAAGCTATCTATGTTTCAGCAACACCTGGTGATTATGAATTAGAAAAAACAAATCATCATTTTGTGGAACAAATTATCCGTCCTACTGGTTTATTAGATCCAACTATCGAAATTAAAAAAACAGAAAATCAAATAGATGACTTGATAGAAGAAATACGCAAACGTATGGAAAAAGATGAAAGAGTATTAATTACCACTTTAACGATTCGCATGGCTGAAGAGTTAACGAATTATCTTAAAGAAGTAGATATCAAGGTTGCTTATTTACATGCTGAAGTTAAAACGCTAGAACGTTTACAAATTATTCATGATTTACGTCTTGGAAAATATGATGTAGTAGTTGGAATTAATTTATTACGTGAAGGCATTGATATTCCTGAAGTATCTTTAATTGCTATCTTAGATGCCGATAAAGAAGGTTTTTTACGAAGTGAAAGAAGTCTTATTCAAACGATAGGACGGTGTGCTCGTAATGCTAATGGTCATGTTATTATGTATGCAGATAAAATAACCGATAGTATGCAAAGAGCTATCGATGAAACAGCACGTCGACGTCGTATTCAACAGGCTTATAATGAAAAACACCATATCATACCACAGACAATTCATAAGGATGTTAGAGAAGTGATCAGTAATGTAGATGTCGATAAGACTAAACAGCCAAAAAAGAAAATGAGCAAGCAAGAAAAATTAGCAGAATTAGAACAACTAGAAGCAGAAATGAAAGAAGCTGCTAAGAATTTAGATTTTGAACGAGCTATGGAATTACGAGATGCCTTATTTGAATTAAAAAGCGATATATAATAAAACATAATTATCCACAGGGTTTGTGGAAAAAATTAACAGTTAGTGTAGAATAAGTGTGGAGATTTTCCACCTAAAAATAAGACTTATAATTTAAATTAATTGTAAGTTAGAAGG
>CALVUW010000071.1 GCA_944363695.1 uncultured Bacilli bacterium
TCTTTTTGTAGTGGAACAAAAATCTTTTTAAGTTTTTTGAAGAAAATGACTTGACTTCTTATAGTTAGTCACTTCCTTATCTATTTTTGATTTAATTTTTTAAAAGTTCCCAATGTATCTCTAAACATATCCATCGCTTCATCAAATACTTTGGCAGTTGTTAGATCAACATCAATAATTTTTAATACTTCTAACGGATAATCTCGTCCACCAGATTTTAAAAATTCAATATATTTATCTTTAAATCCCGGTGTTTCTTCTAAAATGTTTTTGGCAATATAAGCAGCAATAGATAAACCTGTTGCGTATTGATATACATAGAAAGGTCGATAAAAATGTGGAATCCTCAACCATTCATAAGAAATCGCCTCATCTACTACTACATCCTTACCAAAATATAGTTTGTTCAACTCATAATAATACTTAGAAAGACTATCAGCGGTTAAAATTTCTTTTTGATCTGTTAAATCATGCATATGTTTTTCAAATTCAGCAAACATAGTTTGTCTAAAGATGGTACCCTTAAACATGTCTAATCTTTCATTTAAAATTGCCATTTTCTCTTTCGGATCAGTAGCTTGTTGTTCCATATAATAAGAAAATAGTAATTCGTTCACCGTTGAAGCAATTTCAGCTAAGAACAGAGGATACGAATGATTAGCGTAATCATTATACTGAATAGAAAAATAGCTATGCATAGAATGGCCTAATTCATGCGCTAACGTAGAAACATCATCATAAGTATTAGTGTAATTTAGTAATACATATGGTTTCGTATCATAGCAACCAGATGAATAGGCTCCACCACTTTTGCCACGATTTGGATATTTGTCAATCCAGCCTTCTACAAAAGCTGATTTTAAGACTTGACTATACTCATCTCCTAAAATAGATAATGCTTCTTGCACTAGTTGTTTCCCTGTTTCAAAATCATACTGTTTATCAATAGAAGGAACAGTACTTACATAGCCATCATATAAATGAAATTCATCTACTTGTAGTAAATCTTTCTTGATAGCAAAATAATCATATAGCAATGGTAAGTATCGATGAACACTCTCTATTAAATTGGTATACAAAGCTTCGGGTATCTTATTGGCATATAATGAGGCTTGTAGGGAGCTAGAAAAATGGTTTAAGCGAGCCAAAACGCTAGCGGCATTTACAACACTAGCAAGTGTTGCTGTTAAAGTATTTTTATAACTGCCATACGTCTCTTGCATCCGCTCAAAAGCTTGTTTTCTAACCTTGCGATCAAAGCTTTTCAAATAGATACTGTAATTGCTGTCCGTTAATTCTACTTCTTCACCGTTTTCGTTGATAATATTACCAAAGCGCATATCTGCATCCATTAGAAAGCTAGCAGCATCACTTCCAGCAGATAAAGTTCTAGAAAAAGCTGCTAAGATTTTTTCTTGTTCTTCCGTTAAAGTATGATCTTTATAACGCAACAAATCTTCTATATTATGACGGTAAGTTTCCAATTCTTTTTCTTGATCAATAAATCCTAAGATCTTGCTCGGTTCTTCTTTTAACATCATCGGCTGTACATAGGCTGTTTTTTCTTCATAGTCTTGATATAACTGACTGGCTTTACCAATTAGTTCTTGATAGGTAGCATTCCGCATATCCTCATTACTTTTAAGATGTGCAAAAACATATAATTTTTCAATTAATCTAGACGTCTTATCATCTAGTAACACCATATCTTTAAAATTGCTGGCAGAGTTTAAAAACATTGTTTTCATGTCAGCTAATTTTTCTATTAATTTCCCTGCTGTTTTCGCATCTTGTTCCCATAATGATAGTTCAGGATAGATTGAATCAACATCCCATTTATCTTCTTTTTTTACTTGACTTCTCTCTAGTATCATTTCCATATAATCTCCTTATGATAGCAAGAAGTAGTCTCTTATTAGCGACTACCTCTTATTTGCATTAGTTTTATTATTTTTCTTCGAATTCAGCATCCTGAACGTCATCTTTTTTGCTATTACTATCCGACGTTGTATTGCTATTAGCAGCTTGTTCTTTTTGTACTTGTTCATATACTTTGGTAGCTAAAGCCATGGCTTTTTCTTGAAGTGCTTCTTTTTTCTTCTTGATATCTTCAATATCGCCTTTTTCTAATGCTTCCCTTGTATCTTTAACAAGTGCTTCTACTTCTTCTTTTTCTTTACTATCAATTTTATCTTTTAGATCCTCTAATGATTTTTCTGTTTGGAAAACAAGTTGTTCAGCTTCATTTCTAAGATCAGCTTCTTCCTTACGTTTCTTATCAGCTTCTTTATTTGCTTCAGCCTCTTTCATCATTCGATCAATTTCTTCATCAGATAGATTGGTACTAGCAGTAATGGTAATAGATTGTTCTTTGTTTGTACCTAAATCTTTAGCCGTAACATTGACAATACCATTGGCATCAATATCAAATTTAACTTCAATTTGTGGCACACCACGTGGTGCAGCTGGAATATTAGTTAATTGGAAACGTCCAAGAGTTTTGTTATCAGCTGCCATAGAACGTTCTCCTTGTAATACATGAACATCGACAGCTGGTTGGTTATCAGCAGCTGTTGAGAATACTTCAGATTTAGAAGTAGGAATCGTTGTATTACGTGGAATTAAAACGGTCATAACACCACCTAATGTTTCAATACCTAGTGATAATGGAGTAACATCAAGTAATACGATATCATTTACATCACCAGTTAAGACCCCACCTTGAATAGCAGCACCCATTGCTACAACTTCATCTGGATTCACTTCTTTAGATGGCTCTTTTCCTAATTCTTTTTTTACGGTTTCATAAACTAACGGAATACGTGTTGAACCACCAACAAAGATAACTTTACTTAAGTCAGAAGATTTAATTCCAGCATCTTTTAGTGCATCTCTAACTGGTCCTAAAGTTGACATAACTAAATCATGAATTAATTCCTCAAACTTAGCACGTGTCAAGGTCATCTCTAAATGAAGTGGTCCGTCAGCACCCTGTGAAATAAATGGAGCAGAAACTTGTGTTTGACTCATACCAGATAGGTCTTTTTTCGCTTTTTCTGCAATTTCTTTCAAACGTTGCATCGCCATTTTATCTTTTGTAAGATCAACACCATTGTCCTTTTTAAAGTTTTCTACTAAGTAATCAATAATTCTTTGATCAAAATCATCTCCACCTAAATGGTTATTACCAGCAGTAGATTTTACTTCAAAAACCCCATCACCTAATTCTAGGATAGAAACATCGAATGTTCCACCACCTAAATCATAAACAAGTATCGTTTGAGATTTATCTTGCTTATCAAGACCATAAGCTAAAGCAGCAGCCGTTGGTTCATTGATAATTCGTTCAACTGTCAATCCTGCAATCTTACCAGCATTCTTAGTAGCTTGTCTTTGCGCATCGTTGAAATAAGCTGGTACTGTAATAACAGCACGATCTACTTTCTCACCTAAATAACTTTCAGCATAGTCTTTTAAATAAGATAAGATCATAGCAGAAATTTCTTCTGGTGTATACTTTTTACCTTCAGCTTCTACTTTCTCACTAGTACCCATCAAACGTTTGATAGATGAAATGGTATTAGGATTGGTAATTGCTTGTCTTTTAGCAGCATCTCCCACAATTCTTTCGCCATTTTTAAAGGCTACAACAGATGGAGTTGTTCTACCCCCTTCTGGATTGGGAATAACTTTTGGTTCCCCAGCTTCTAGTACAGATACACAACTATTGGTTGTACCTAAATCAATACCTATTATTTTACTCATTTTTATCCTCTCCTTCGTTATTTTCATTTTCTTCTATTTTATTAACTTTTACTGAAGCAGGTCGAATAATACGGCCTTTTAAAGTATATCCTTTTAGTAATACTTCAATAACTTCATCATTTGCAAAATTAGGATCACTATCCATCATTAAAGCTTCCATTTTCATAGGATCAAAAGGTTGATGTAAGCACTCAATTTCTTCTACACCATATTTCTTTAGCACATCTGACAAACTGGCATACATCATTTTAAATCCTTGTAAGAATTTAGATAATTCATCGGTTAAATCATTATCATCTAACTTAATCGCTCTCTCAAAATTATCTAAAATCGGAATCATTTCCTGTATAATATCTTGATTTGCATATTTTAAACGCTGTATAGTTTCTTCTTCTTTTCGTTTGCGATAATTAATTAATTCCGCTTGTGAATACTGTAACTTACTAAGCAAGGCTTGATTATCAGCCGTTAGTTTAGCAATACTTTCTTGCAAAGCTTCAATCTCTTTATTCTTTTTCTTCTTTTCTTTTTTAGTATCCGTCTCTACCACTTCTGGTTCAGTTGCTGCTTGCTGTTTACACTTGCATTCATCACCACAAGCATGGTCTTGGCATTGACAATTCTTTTCTTCCTTTACTTCGTTCATTCTACCCTACCTTTCTATATTTTCTTTGATAAACTTTAACATGCTCATCACTCGATCATATTCCATTCGTTTTGGACCAATGACCGCCAGAGTTCCTTCTTCGCTATCGGTTTTAAAATTAGTCTTAATAATCGTTACATCCTCATCGATATTATTTTCTTTACCAATATATACTTCGATATTATTAGAGTCATCTTGTTTTATTTCTTGCAGCAAGTCCTCTTCTTTCAATTTGCTAAATAAATGTTTAATTTTTTCAACATTACTAAATTCTGGTTGTTCCAAAAACTTGGTTCTACCAACAACATTAATATCAGGGCTTGCAAAGTCATTAAAGACATGATAAATCGCATTATATAACTGTTCATGTTGTTTTACATATTGACCAATAATCGGTTTAATCTCAAACTCCAATTTAGTACTAACTTCATCAATTGGTGTTCCCACGATTAAATGATTGATTAAATCTACCGTTTTTTTCACTTCGTCCAAACTAACGTTTTCTAAAGTAATAGTTTTATGTTCAACCTTTCCTTTATCAGTTACAACAATTACAATCATTTGATTAGTAGATAGTGGAACTACGTTAATCTCTTTCAATAAATTATCATGACTAGCTTTACCTAATACAACTGCCGTATAGGAAGTCATATCAGAAACAACCTGTAGACTTTTAGCAATACAATCTGATAATTCTAACGATTGGTTATGGAAGATAATCTGTAGTTTCAACATATCTTCGCCATTCATTTTCTTTGGCTCTAATAAATTATCTACATAATATCGATAGCCTTCTTCGCTTGGAATACGACCACTAGAAGTATGTGTCTTTTCTAGCAATCCTTCCTCCTCTAAAAAAGCCATTTCACTTCGAACCGTAGCACTAGAACATTTTAAAATCTTGCAAATCTGATTACTACTAACCGGTTTTGCTTGTTTTACGTATGATTCAACAATCAATTTCAATATCTGATTCTGACGTTTTTTTAGCATCTGGTCCCCTCCTGGCACTATTTATCTCCAAGTGCTAATATTATTGTATGCTTCTTGTTAGCACTTGTCAACATTTTTTGCTAATTTTTAGCGAATAAATGTCAAAAAGTTTCCTATTACAGAAACTTTCATATTTAACAACTACCGTCTTCCACACATGTATTTAATTCTTCGGCAATTTCATCGACAAAATCATCACTGGATTGCCACCGAAAGCTCTCTAGTCCAATCAGTAAAAACAGAATAAGTGCAACCATTGTTAATAAGGCATATAAAATACTGGTGATGGCAAAGCCATGATTATTTAGATGCTTCATTGCCTTCCTCCTATTCTTCGATTACTTGAATATTGGCATGAAAATGACTAGTCCTATCGACGATGAAATTACTTTGCATGCCCCAAATACGAAGAGAATAATCTTCTTCACTATTAGCTTCCAAGACATCAGATAGTAACACACCATCGGTAATTTCTCCTAGTACATAAGAAATGGGTGCTTGATGATCTTTACGCAGACTAACTTTTAACAATTCACGGGGAATCTGCCGATCCACACACCCGCAAGCAACCATCGCTTTTTGATCTTCTGCTAATACAATTTTATACTGTACCGCTTGATTAGTATTATTTTTAATGGTGAATGTG
>CALVUW010000072.1 GCA_944363695.1 uncultured Bacilli bacterium
TTATTTTAAAATTTTCTTCAATTGTTTAATCGCATTTTTTTCTAATCGTGATACTTGCGCTTGACTAATCGACAATTCTTCAGCGATTTCCATTTGTGTCTTACCAATCATGAAACGTTCATCTAAAATAAATTGTTCACGACTATCTAGAGAACTAAGCGCTTCTTGTGTTGCTAGTCGCAACTCGATTTCTTTACCAGTTTGTCGTTTATCTTCGATTTGATCGTATAAATAGATTGTGTCTCCACCATCACTATAAATAGGTTCAAACATAGAAACAGGAGCCCGTAATGCTTCCATTGCATGAATAATATCATATGGTGTTACTTCTAAGGTATCTGCAATTTCTTCCACACTTAATTCGGTTCCGTTTATCAACATATTTTCTTCCTTCAAACGTAGGGCTTTATAAGCTAGATCTTTAGTGGAACGACTTACTCTTACACTGTTATTATCGCGTAAATATCTTTTGATTTCTCCGACAATCATAGGAACTGCATAAGTTGAAAATTTCACTTCATGACTTAAATCGAAATTATCGATTGCTTTGACCAATCCCACACAGCCGACTTGGAATAGATCATCCATGTTTTCATCATTACCGCGAAAACGACGTAAAATGCTTAATACGAGCTTCAAATTGCCACTTACTAAATCATTTCGAGCAAAAGCATCCCCTTGTTGCATCTTTATAAATAGTTCTTTCATTTCTTCACTAGAGAGTACTTTTAAATCGGCAGTATTAATACCACTTATTTCTACTTTATGCTTAGCCATATTTTCTTCCTTTCTACTGCTATAATGAACAAAACTTTCAAATTTTAAACAAGAGTGATTGATTTTTATGAAATTTATATCAGATATCTTAAATTGATAAACGCATAGTTGTTTCTTTTTTTCATATGATTAAGTAGTAGGTGAAGAAGCGATGCGATTATCAGATTTACAAAGTAAAGATATTGTGAATATGCTAGATGGAAGAAATATAGGCAACATTATTGATGTTAAAATCGATGAGAGAACCGGTGCGATCATCGCTTTAGTAGTCGAACCGAGTAAAAAGATGTTATCGTTTATGAGTAGAGGCGTCGATACAGAAATTGCTTGGCAAAATATTGAAAGAATCGGAGAAGATGTGATTTTAGTTCGTCTGAGTTAGGTGATTGTAATGTCCCAAAGAATGAATTTGAAACAAAGAAAAAAACCGATATCCAAATGGAAGTGTTTCTTGCTTTCGGTTTTGATAGCCTTTCTGATGGCTTTTTTTCTGGTGCTTTCAACGGGACGTAAATTGGAAAAAATTATTGTTAATTATGCTACCATTGAAACCAAACGAATTGCTACCACGATTTTAAATCAAGTGATTCACGAGGAATTAGAAATGCCCTCTAATTCTTTGTATACGATTACCAAAGATAGTGATGGTAATATTCAATTAATTGATTTTAATACACAACTTACCAATGAAATTTTAAGTTCTTTAAATGAGAAGGCAACGAGTCATTTATTAGCTTTAGAAGCCGGAGATACAACTGCTTTGCAACTTTCTAATGGTTTGGAAGGAACCAATCTTACGTTTTTAGATAATGGTGTTGTTTGTGAGATTCCTTTAGGTGTATTATTGAAAAATGCTTTATTAGTAAATCTATCCGCTGTAGTACCGATTCGTTTTTCATTTATTGGTACAGTGACGAGTCATCTCAATACGAAAGTAACTTCTTATGGAATTAATAATGCTTTAGTAGAAATAACGGTAGAAGTTACGATTACAGAACAGATTACCATGCCTCACACTGCACAAAGTGTTACCATTACCTCTGAAATTCCTTTGAGTGTTGAATTAATTCAGGGAAAAGTTCCATCTTTTTATCAGGGATCATTAGATAGAAATTCTAACAGTCTTTCACTTCCGTTAGAGGAGAATTCATGATATACTGACAATAGGTGAGATAAATGATAGAATTATTAGGACATACCTACCAATTAATACGAAATGATGATTGCTTTAATCTGAATGAATTAACAGAAAAAATAACCGAATATTTTGAATCGTATGATTATATTTGTGGCGATTATGCTTATCAAAAACTACGGTTAAAAGGTTTTTATGAATCAACGAATAAAAAAGCAACTGCTATTAATTCTATTACTGGTTTGGAAGACTACATTTCTTCCTACTGTGCTTATGGAGCAAAGATTTTTTTGCTAAAAAAGGAAAAATAGTCTTTCTATTTTCTTTTTTTTATGTTACTATGGTAATAAGTAGAGTAGTAAAGGGAGGATAATCAATGGAAAATACAGAAAAAGTAATGATGTCTATTATTCAGGAAGATGGTTCAATTGATGAGGTTGAAGTAGTAACGGCCTTTGAATTTAAAGATACAGGTAAAGAATATGTTGTATATACTAAAAATGAGAAAGATGAAAATGGTAACGTTACAGTTTACGTTTCACGTGTAGATAGAAGTGGTAGTACACCACAGTTATTGGGTGTAGAAGATGAAGCTGAGTGGAATCGTATTAAAGACGTTTTAAGAAAACTATCAAAGAAAGATTAATAAGAAGATTGGGAGGCAAGTATCATGAATGAAGATTTTAGTTTCGTAACGCCACCTACAGCATCTCAACAAAGAGAAAGAGCTGAAAGAATTAAATTAACTCCAGCTTCTTTTGCTGTGGTAGTCAATACTTATTATACATTCTTAAATAGAAGTCGATTAGAGGCTAGACAAACAGTAGCAAATATTAAAGGACAAATTAAAACTGCATCATCTAAAGCTGAAAGAAGTGAGTTAAAGGCAGAACTAAGAGAATTACAATCTTATTGTCGTATGACAAAACGTGCTTCTAATTTTATGAAACGGATGATTAAACGAAAAGCTAGAGCATTAAGTTTACCGTTTCTTAATTTGGAACAATTAAAAACCTCAGCTGAGATGTTAGAAGTGTTTAGTGATTCTTTAACTGACAGTGAAAAAGCATTGGTTACAGGTAAGTTTGATGCTGCTCGTGCTTTTTATCAAGATAATATTCAAAGACAACCACACGTTAAAGATAATATTTTTGATAATCTTGATGCTAAAAAAATTCAAGCCGCAGTTCAAGATGCTTTTAAGGATCAGGACACTAAAACGGTTAAAGATGTTACGAGTAAGGTTGTGGATCATTATCAAAAAACAATTTCGGATGATCAATTAGATGATCTTTTAAACGATGGCAAATTACGGGGAACAAATGGTCCTACTGCAACACCGGAACAAAACGCAAATCCACTTCCAACATTAGGTGGCTCAGTCGTTAATGACTTACCAGAACCAGAGGAAGAGAAAATTGCATCACAGCCTACTGAGCAGCCTAAACGTCCTGATGTTATACCAATGGGAGGACCAGTATTAGATTCCCCTGATCAAGACAAAAAAGAAACGGGAGAAGAACGTAGAAAACATCCTGAAGAAAGTAAAAAAATAGAAGGTGCTCTTAATAATGGTAGCGTTTTACACAGTGAAAGTAGTATTTTTGATCAACCAGCTCAATCAAAGGATGAAGATGTAGATCTGTTGGATGAGTTGAGAAGTCAATTACAGCAGAAAAAGAGTGAGTATGAAAATAATCGTGCTAAATTAACTGCTGCGGAAGAAAAATTGGCAGAAAGTGAACGTGGCGTGCAAAATGCGCAAAAAACACTTGATGCAGTAACCGGATTAGTGAAAGCTGAGCTAGCAAAACTTGATCAACAAAACCGTGATGTATTAGATAAAATGAGTCAAACACAACAGCAAATTACTAATAATCAGCGTAGAATAGAACGAATTAATGGTACACGTCAAGATATTCAAAACTTAGTAGGAGAAAGTGCAGCGATGAGTAGTGGAAGAACGAGATAATCGTTCTTTTTTTTTCTTGTTATCATAAGATGATACTGAGGTGAATACTTTTGAAAAATGCTATATTTTACTACTATCACCTTTATCCGGAAACCTTAGTTTATTGTGATCATAATTATACTTTTTCTTATAATGGAATGGTTTATAGACTAGTACTATTACAACGTTCTTTCGTAGAAATGAACGAAATTTTTGAGTTGAGTAAGTTTTTATATCAAACTTCTTTTGCTATTATTGTGATGAATCAATTTCAAAACTATATTACAAATATTTATCAGAAAAATTATGTCTTATTACAAGAAAAAACAGTAGAAAGAAAAATTCAGCTATCGGATGTATTATCCTCCATATCATTGGTAGTTCCTACTAACTATAAATGGTTAAATCGTAGTGATTGGGTAGGACTATGGTCTAAAAAAGTGGATTATTTTGAATACCAAAAGCCATATATTCAGCATAAGTATCCAATATTATATGAAACGCTAGATTATTATATTGGATTAGCAGAAAATGCCATTAGTTATGTTAGAGAGATAATTAGTACTCCTCAAAATATAGAGAAATTAACAGTTGCTAGAAGGCGAGTGATGGTTGATATGAATAGCAGTGAATTTTTTTCGCCTTTAAATATTGTTCTTGATTATTCGGCAAGAGATTTAGCTGAGTGTTTAAAATCTGCTTTTTTTGCAGATTATGATGTGGAAAAAATAGTAGGAGAAATGTTTCAACACTTCTCCTACAAACAAGTAAATTATGGATTATTAATGGGACGTCTACTTTTTCCTAGTTTCTATTTTGATCCTTATGAGCAAATTGTCAATGGTGTTTTACCAGAAAAAGTTATTTATACTATTTTGAAAAAAAGTGAAGATTATGAGTATTTTTTGCAGTTTATTTATCAAAAAATTCACCAGGTTTCTCAAATCCCCCGTATTGATTGGTTAGAACATAGAAGATAATTTATGAATCTAATACGTTTTGTACTTCTTTTACTTCGGGTATTTCATTAATTAACATTTGCTCGATTCCATCTTTTAATGTAATATCCATAAAGGCACAATCTACACAAGCTCCACCTAATTTTACATAGACAATGCCATCTTCAAATTTAACAAACTCTAAATTACCACCATCACTAATTAAAAAAGGTCTTAATTGGTCAATAACAACCATAATACGTGCTTCAATTTCTTCGCTTTTCATATTTATCACCACTGTTATTATAAACAAAACTTGGAAAAACGTAAATAGAATTTGATAAGCTAGCTTATTTTTGATATACTAAAAAAGAAGAGGTGATGCGAAATATGCAAGAACCTTATAAGATAGGAAGCATTGTGACGGGATGTGTTACTGGTATTCAAGATTATGGTGTTTTTGTTCGATTGGATTATAATAAAAGTGGATTAATTCATATTTCTGAAATTTCTAGTAAGTATGTTAAAGATATTCATAGATATGTGGAAGAAAATGAAATTATCCGTGTGAAAATTATTGGTCAAGAAAGTAGTGATCATTATCAATTGAGCATTAAAGATATTGATTATCGTATAACGAATCGACATGATAGTAAAATCCAA
The DNA here is from genome assembly GCA_944363695.1 of uncultured Bacilli bacterium. GTDB lineage: Bacteria > Bacillota_I > Bacilli_A > RF39 > UBA660 > Onthousia. The sequence continues at coordinate 5,465 of CALVUW010000072.1, forward strand.
GAAACAGCCTCCGGATTTAAAACATTGGCTATGAATTTGGAAATTTGGATTCATCAAAAGCAAAAAGAGTCAAAAAAATGATAAAAAACTGCAAATTTTATTGACAATGTTATAAGAAACTGGTATATTTAATTTCGTCAAGTGATATTTCGGGCGATTAGCTCAGTTGGTTAGAGCATCTGCCTTACAAGCAGAGGGTCTGCGGTTCGAGTCCGTAATCGCCCACCATGATGTTGCCGAAATAGCTCAATTGGTAGAGCAACTGATTTGTAATCAGTAGGTTCCGGGTTCGATTCCTGGTTTCGGCACCATTTTATTATTGGAGAGGTAGCGAAGTGGCTAAACGCGACAGACTGTAAATCTGTTCCTTCGGGTTCGATGGTTCGAATCCATCCCTCTCCACCACTTAGATTGCCTCGTAGCCAAGTGGTAAGGCATCAGACTTTGACTCTGACATGCGTTAGTTCGAATCTAACCGAGGCAACCA
>CALVUW010000073.1 GCA_944363695.1 uncultured Bacilli bacterium
CAATATGGCTCTAATGTTTACTAATAGTTATGCGCTAGAAGAATTAGATTTAACCAGTTTTAACACTTCAAAAGTAACGAATATGAGTGGTATGTTTTTGGGAACGAGTAGTTTAAAAGAAGTACGAGTTAGTAACCTATGGGATATGTCATCAGTAACCAATACAGATGGTATGTTTGATAGAAGTGGTGTTAGTAGTGTAACAGTTGTTTCTTAAATTATTTCATAAACATCTTTTTACTTTTTGGCTATTATTCGGTATAATAGAACAAGAAAGAAAAGGTGATACAAGATGTTTGAGAGTTTAGGTGATAGATTACAAAATGCCATTCATAAAATAAAAGGCTACGGTAAGATAACCGAAGATAATATTGGCGATATGATGCGTGAGATTCGGTTGGCGTTATTGGAAGCGGATGTTAACTACAAAGTTGTAAAAGAATTTACAAATAATGTGCGGGAAAAAGCATTAGGAGAAGAAGTCCAAAAAAGCATTAAGCCAGGTGATCTATTTGTAAAAATTGTTCAGGATGAATTAACGGAGTTATTAGGAGGAGAACAAGCACCACTTAATTTAAAGGGACAGCCAGCTATTTTGATGTTAGTAGGTCTGCAAGGATCAGGTAAAACGACTACGATTGGTAAATTAGCTAATTACTTGAGAAAAAAACAGCATAAAAATCCATTATTAGTAGCTTGTGATGTCTATCGTCCTGCTGCCATTGATCAGCTAAAACAGCTTGGTAAACAATTAAATATAGAAGTTTATGAAGAAGGCAAAGGAAATCCTGTTGAAATTAGTCAACATGCTATTTCTTATGCAAAAGAGCATGGTTATGATTATGTCTTAGTTGATACAGCTGGTCGCTTGCAGATTGATGAAGCGCTAATGAAAGAGTTAGAGGATATCGAGGCAGCGATTCAACCACAAGAGACTTTATTAGTTATTGATGCTATGATGGGGCAAGATGCCATTAACGTTATTACCGGTTTTCATGAAAAATTGTCATTAACAGGTGTTATTTTAACCAAACTAGATGGTGATACTAGAGGTGGAGTGGCTTTATCAGTTCGTCATCTAACGAATGTACCAATCAAATTTATTGGTACTAGTGAAAAGCTTGACGGTCTAGATGCTTTTGATCCAGAGAGAATGGCGGGTCGAATTTTGGGAATGGGCGATATTGTTTCTTTAGTAGAACAAGCCCAAGCAGCTATCGATGAAAAGGAAGCAGAAAAAACCGCCAAACGGATGCAAAGCGGTAAGTTTGACCTAGAAGATTTTCTATCCACCTTAAAGCAAATGAAAAAATTAGGCCCTTTAGAGAATTTGTTAAAATTAATTCCTGGTGCTAAAAAAATGGGATTAACGAGCGTTAAAATCCCACCAAAACAAATGGCTCATGTAGAAGCAATTATTTTATCAATGACACCTGAGGAAAGAAAAAATCCTAATATTATTAAAGCTTCTAGAAAAACTAGAATTGCAAAAGGTGCAGGTCTATCTGTACAAGAAGTCAATAAATTATTAACGCAGTTTGAACAAATGAAAAAGATGATGAAGCAGATGCAAAATGGTAATATGAAACTACCTTTTTAATGCATGATGATTTCGTTGCAATGTTTTTGCCCTATACGATAAATAAAGTCAAGATCAATTAATTTGACTTTTTTCTTTTGATAATTTTCGCTAGGTGGTATATCAATAAATGGATGATCACCATCAATATCTTGAAAAGCTGGTAAAATCGGATCTTCTTCAAATAACATAAAATTACTTCGTATATTTTGATCTTGCAATACTAGCCCAGCACTAGCAAAGTCCTCATTGATAGCAGCTATATCTTCATAGGTTAAATGAATTGGTCTTCCTTTAGGAGATACTTCTACATAAAGTTTTCTATTGTCTTTATAAGCAAACTTTTTTTGGACAATTAAATCATTCATTCGGTAAAACACAGGAAAATCAAACGTTGCTCTATTCGTTCCTAGTTTAATAACATAATCTTGAATAGCAAAACCATAATTAAAAGCACCAGCATCTAGATACGTTAATTCCTCGATATTTAAGTTTAATTTTTCGGATAGATAAGATAAATATTTTTCTAATTGCAATGCATACATTGGTTGTAATAACCAAGTATGAAAATATCTCTTTTCATCTGATGGTACAAGTTGGAAAAATTGATATAATAATGGTGCATTTTTTTGATAAAATGAGTAAACATTATATATTCTTTGGCTTAATCTTTCATATAAACGTGTAATTTGTTTATCAGAAAAGCCAAGTTCAGGTAAGATTTCAAGATACTTTTCAACGTCTTTAAGTGAATCTGCTTGATCAAAAATTGCAAGTATTTCTTCAGTTTTCATACATACCCCTTCTTTCAAAGAGTATATTATATCATAAAAACATGATTTTGGCTAGGCAAATATGAGAGGCATCTAGATATTTGTTTCATATTCTATAGCAGAGGAGGAAAAAGTGTATGCTATTTAATAGTCAAGATTTTAATATGGATCAAACATCTACTATTACTGGTGATAATAACTTCGTAGATCAGGATATGAATGTAGATATCAATGTAGGAGGTGCAATGGCTTCTAATCAAATGATGGAAGCACAAGAGAGTACTTGTCCGATTATGGAACCGGTTCAAGAAAGATGTATTCATAGAACAATCGTTCATGAGGTGCCGCATGTATGTCCGATCCGTACACGTATTATTAATCATCATGTTTTTAAACATTGTTATCGTCCGGAATATTCTTGCTGTGAAGAAAACATTGTTAGCAATGTTAATCAGGGTTCATGCTGCAACTTTCGTTAGGAAAGGAAAGACCAAGTATACTGTACTTGGTTTTTACATGCCAATTTTTGTCAAAAAAATGTCTAATATTGTCCAAATGCTTGCTTTTGATACATGACAATTGTATCCTAATAATAGGAGCGTGATAACATGATTTATCCTTCAATTGATAAACTTTTAAATATTGTGAAATCAAAATATGAGCTTGTTCATATTGCTGCTAGACGTAGTAAAGAAATGTCAAGGGATGAACATTTTCAGTTACGCGAAAATGAGTATAAGTGTCAAAAGAATATTGGACGAGCTTTGGAAGAAGTACTAGAAGGAAAAATTAAAATTATTGAAAAAGAGAATCAATAATTTTTTTTAATGAGATTAAGTTTTTATATTGAAAAATATTTGTTTGGTATAATATAGTCAAAATACAAAAATAAGATAGAAGGTAAGTATTATCAAACCTCATGTCCTTTGTTATAATAAAAGAAAGGAGATTATCTATGCAAATACGAAGGTTTCAGAAAAAGAAAAATGGTATGTATACAGTATTTTTAGAAGATGGTAATCACTATGATTTTAGCGAAGAAGTTATTCTAAAATATGAATTATTAATAAAAAAAGAAATAACACCTGCTAAGTTAGAAATAATTTTACAAGAAAATAGGAAGTGGGAAGGATACTATATAGCTTTACGTTTACTTGCCAAAGTTGCTAAAACCAAAAAGGAAGTAGAAACATTTTTGCAAACAAAAGGCTATGATCCTACAATCTTTCAATTTGCTGTTACAAAGTTGATGGAACAGGGATATATTAATGATAATGTTTATGCCAAAAGTTATGTGCACCAACAGATTGTTAGTACCAATCATGGACCCTATCGTATTGAGCGGGATTTAAAACAAAAAGGGGTGAAAGAAGCAGATATCGCTGATGCGCTAGTAGAGTATACACCTTTAATTCAAAAACAGAAAGTTAAAAAATTAATTTTGAAAAAAATTCAGGCTAATCATCATAAAAGTAATCGTTACTTACAAGGTAAGATAACCAATGATCTATTAGCAGAAGGTTTTGATAGAGCCATTGTTGCAGACGTTATGGCCCAAACTGTTTTTACGGATGACCATGACATTGCCCAACGTGAATATGAAAAAATTTATCAAAAGTTATCTAGAAAATATGAAGGTAGTGAATTAAATTATAAAGTTAGACAAAAAATGTATGCTTTAGGCTTTAGTAGTGGAGAGTATCAAGAAAATAAATAAAAATGAGAAGAACTTTTATATTCGTTCTTCTCATTTTTTACCTAAGCATTAGTTGTTGCATTTTGAATTAATGTTTCCATTAAGTCATCATATTCTTTTTTTAGATTATCATCTTCAAAAGTAATACCAGCTTCTTCACGAATTGCTACTAGGCTTTCATAACGTAGACTAGCATCGTTATTTAATTTTTCTTCCATCAAAGTATCAAGAATTGTATCTCTTGCATCCTCTAATGATTCTTTTTCTTTTTGGTCAGTTTTTAAGATAATATGATAACCATAAGTTGATTTAACTGGCTCTTCTGTATATTTTCCTGTCTCTAGGTCGATAGATGCTTCTAAAAAGGCTTCATCCATATTACTATCTTTATTAAAATAATCAATTAAGCCACCATCACTAGCACTACCAGTATCATCACTATATTCTTTTGCTAATTCTTCAAAGTTAGCACCTTCATCAAGCTGTTTGATTAAATCTAATGCTTCTTGTCTAGCTTTCTCTTCCGCATCTGCTTTTTCTTCAGTTGACATATCAGAAGTAGTTTCCGGTTTGATTAGAATATGGCGAACTTGCATATCTCCGACCATTTCTTCATCATAATATTTTTGTACTTCATCATCAGCGATATTATCTTTGATATGATCTTCAATAGCTAAGTTACGCTTGTATTCTAGTGATAATAAATCTCTTAGTTCGTCTTCATTTTCAACACCTAAGTATTGACTAATAGCAGCATTGAATTTTTCTTCATCATTATTATATTGTGATTTCATTAAAGTAATTTGATTATCAATTGTACTTTTTTCTTCGTCATCACTTTCATATTTTTCATCTAATAACTCATGATCAATTAAATCAATTAAAACACTAATACCATATTTGTCTTTTAATGTTTCATACAACGTATCAGCAGATATCTCACCACCGTCAAATTTAACAACAGTATGGTTGTTTTCTAACTCAGCTTCTTTTCCACAACCAGTTAAAGCGAAACAACCAATTATGGCTACACCAAGTATAATTAATTTCTTCTTGTTATGCACGTTATGCTTCCTCCTTTTTTATGTTTCATGCATATTTATCATAACATCATCTAAAAAAATTAGCAATAATTGCTGCAAATTTCACGAATAATTAGGTTTAACTACGCACACAATTCCTACTTTTGCCATAAAATATGGTGAACACTAGAAAAAAGGAGGATTAAGTTATGGGTAATTGTAATTCATCAAGCGCTATTGTTTTAGTATTATTTATTCTATTAGTCATTATTATAGGTGCCTATATCTAAAAATTAAAAGGAGGTGTTTTTATGTCTTGTTCTAATAATTCAACAGTAACGACTAATTGTTGTCCACGTCCTAGAAATAATTATGTTATTATTATTGTATTATATATTTTACTTGCTATCATTCTAGGATCAGCGCTTACTTGGTAAGAGAAGAACCCATGGGTTCTTTTTTTATGGATATTTTGGGGTAGTTTTAGCAATACTAAAAATGGTGAATACTTATGTACTATTATTTAAATCAATTTTATTTTTTTGCTATTTTGGGATTTGTGTATGAAAATATATTACATTTAATCACGAAAGGATCTTTTAGCAATAATCCCTTTGTAGGACCATGGATGCCTATTTATGGTTTTGGTGTTATTTTAATGATTTTTTTAACACGCTTAATTTTTAATCGTTTGAAAGCTCCCCGATGGTTAAAACAAGTCTGTTTATTTATCAGTGTGGTCGTCATTTTAACGATTTTAGA
>CALVUW010000074.1 GCA_944363695.1 uncultured Bacilli bacterium
TACTCTATCTAAGAAGTAGGAAACCTTGGAGGCAACGACAAGGACGAAATAAAATTTATTTTATTTCTTATGTTCTTTATAGCGACATAGACAAAAAAGATTAAACCGTGATTAATTTAACCTTTTGATAATGCCACATGCAATTTTTTGTCCTGAATTACCACTTGGTTGAGTGGTGAAATCGTCTGGTTTATCATGAATAATAACAGTTTTACCAATGATGTCATCTAAGCTAAATCGATTGCTGATGACTTGCATATAAGCATAGCTATTATTGCTTAGTAATGGTGGTAGGTCACCTGCATGAAATGGATGAGGACAGTTTGTTGGATTGTAGTGCATTTTAGCATCGGCAAAAGCATCTGTATTATTGCCGCTACAAGCTGTTCCCTCATGAATGTGAAAGCCAAAAAAGTTGCCCCTGCATATATCGTTTGTCACTGGTAATCCTTCTATTTCTGCCTGAATAAGAATACCTTGTTCGGTTGCTTGAAACATCACCGTTCCGTTAATACTAGGATATTGTGCACTTCCTTTAATAGTAGCACTAGCTACGGGATATAAATTTGTAATAATTGAACACCTCGAGTTATTATATGTTGAATTTTATCAGAAAAGAATTAATTTCTATTTAATTTATGGTATAATAAAAATGATAATAAAGGAGGAAGTAAGTATGTTAGAAGGAAAAGTTGCTATTATAACAGGCGGAACCCGGGGAATTGGGTTAGCGACTGTTAAGAAATTTTTAGAAAATGGAGCTAAAGTTGCTTTATTTGGTTCGAGATCGGAAACGGTTGATAAAGCTTTAGCGGAACTAACACCGGTTTATGGTGAACAAGTGATGGGATTGTACCCAAGCTTGAAAGAAGAATCAGAATTAGCTGCTGCTTTTGAACAAGTGAAAAATACCTTTGGTAAAATTGATATTTTAGTAAATAATGCTGGTATATCTTCTAGTACGATGATTACAGACTATACAGAAGAAGAAATGGATAAGATTTTAAATATCAATATAAAAGGTGTATTCTTATGCTCTAAAGTAGCAGTACCTTATTTAAAAGAAACAAAAGGTGTTATTTTAAATACTAGTTCAATGGTTAGTATTTATGGGCAAGCAGCAGGTTGTCTTTATCCAATGAGTAAATTTGCTGTTAATGGTCTAACAAAATCTTTATCTAGAGAATTAGCACCATTCCATATTCGAGTAAATGCTGTGGCACCTGGAGTTACGGGAACAGATATGGTAACAAGCTTGCCAAAAGAAGTGATTGAGCCATTAATTCAAACCATTCCATTAGGTAGAATCGGTTTACCAGAAGATATCGCTGAAGCATTTGTCTTCTTGGCTAGTGATAAAGCTAGTTATATTACCGGAGATATTATGCAAGTTGATGGTGGTGCTAGATGTTAACTCTTTTCTCAAAAAAGAGTTTTTTTCATATAAACGAAGGTTTCGAATATACTATAACAAAAAGAAAGAAGAGAGGACATGTTACCAAAATGTGGGATACAAATTTTATTAAACTCAGCCGTTAGTCAGAATTTAGGTATTTCTAAAATTACGAGGAGATTTAACTGTTGTTCAGATGATGATAGTCAATTGTTACAAATAGCTTTAGATTTTGATTTGAATATAAGCTTTTATGATATTACAAATTATACCCTAGATTATGCCTTAGCAGGCCATGTAGCATTACTATCAGATCAAGACATGTTAGTGATTGCTTTACCACCAACATTATCGGATCATCAACAACAGCATTTGCAACAAATGAAAGATGAACTAAATCATCGTTATATGATTATCTATTCATTGGAAGATAGGCAAATAGAAAATTTGCATTTGTTTTATGGCCAAGAAAAAGATGGTAAAAATCAACAATTATTAGAACAAGTTTTAGTGAGTAAAAGTGAGGCTATTCCAAGCCCTAAAGTGTATAAAAAAAGAATCCTATGATGGATTCTCATCTGTTTGTGTAGTTGCTGTTTGAATTCTATTTTTAATAACTGTTAACATTTGATCTTTTAAAGACCGATCAGCACCTTGCCATACTAATTCAAAAAATACACCCATACCAGGTAGGGTTACTTCATCTTGCTCTTTAATTGATTCTTCAATTGCTCTTTCTAGTTCGGCAAAATCATCGCCTTTAAAGTTATTAATAATGTGTTCACGAATATTCATATCCATCTTTTTCATCTCCTAGACATATTTTGACCAAGAATAGGCAATAATATACATAAGAATATGAAGAAGTGCTTTTTATTTTTTTAAAATTACGATATACTAACTATATAAGGAGGTAATAATATGCCAATTTGGTTAATTGTTGTCATTGTGATTGTCGTATTATTGATCCTATGGTTTGTAGTTACTTATAACTCACTAATAGGATTACGCAATCGAGTACAAGATCAATGGTCACAAATTGATGTTCAATTGAAAAGACGTGCTGATTTAATTCCCAATCTAGTAGAAACTGTAAAAGGTTATGCTAAACATGAAAAAGATACCTTTGAACAAGTCATTACTGCTAGAAATGCAGTTAATAATGCTTCTACTAAAGAAGAAGAAATGAAAGCAAATGGTGAATTAAGTCAAGTCGTTAGTCGTTTGTTTGCATTAGCAGAATCTTATCCGGATTTAAAAGCAAATCAAAACTTCGTAAGTTTACAAAATGATTTGAAAGAAACAGAAGATAAGATTAGTCTAATGAGACAGTTCTATAATGATACGGTATTGACTTATAATAATAAAGTTCAAACCATTCCTAGCAATATTGTTGCAAATTTATGTCATTTCAAAGAAGAAGCTTTCTTTCAAATTGAAGAAGCTGATAAAGAAGTGCCAAAAGTATCATTTGAATAGACTTGCATTAGCAAGTCTTTTTGAAAGGAGTATATCGATGAAATACTTAAAAAATATAACTATCCTTAGCCTCTTTATATTATTACTATGTCCTTTTGGAGTTCAAGCAGCTAGTGAGCCAACTAAAAATTTTTATAGTTACATAGAGGTACAAGAAGATGGTTCTATCAAGGTGAGAGAAATTATTAATCTAAGTGGTAGTTATAATGGTTTAACCCGTGACATTTTATATCGTAATAGTAGTGCCCCTATTTTTACAGGAGAACTTAGTGATCTAGAAGGAAGCGATATTTATAATGGTAGTGGTATCTCTGATATAAAAATCGGAGCGATTGATAATGATAATCTATCTTTTGATAACTCTGTAGAAGAATTTAGTCAAGTTAGTAGTGCTAGTAATGGTCAATCTGGTGTATATACTATGTATCAAACCAGTGATGGTATTAGCCTTAAAATATTTAATCCATCTAGTAGAGGACAAGCTTTTTATATAGAATATACGGTAGAAGATGTAGTCGTTGTTCATAATGATGTGGCAGAGATAGCTTGGAATGTTCTAGGAGACGGTTATCAGGAAAACATAGGAGATTTTCAAGTTAAAGTAGTTTTACCAGGAAATGATAATCGTTTGCGCACCTGGTTACATGGTCCTTTAAATGGTCAGATTGATCCCACAAACAATGGGGCAGAAGCATCGTATGATTTCTTAGGTGCTTATAATGCCGTTAGTGTCCGTCTAACATTTAATAAATCATTAGTGCCTGCTGCTACTAAATTTAGTGGTATGGATGCAGAAGATGCTATCGTTGATTATGAAACAGAGCTGGCTCGTATTGCCAATGAAGAAAGAGAGAGAATTAGACAACAAAATCATATGATTATTATTAGTTCTCTTGTTTGGCTAGGAACAGCGATCATTTTGACAATTGTGGTTTTCAAAAAGTCAAAAGATAGTAAAAAGACTAATTTTTCAATGCAATATTATCGTGATTTCCCTGCAGATTATGGTCCGGAAGTTTTGCAGTATTTGCTAGAAAAGAAAATAGATGAAAAAAGTTTATCTGCTACGATTTTAAATCTTATTTATAAAAAAGTTTTAACCGTAGAAGAGATTGAAGGTAAGAAGAAAAAAGACTATAAATTACTAAAAGAAGAAGCAACGATTGAGTTAACAGAACAAGAAAAAACAGTATTGCATTTACTAATTGATACGGTTGGTAACGGGCAAGAGGTAATTCTTTCTGGCTTCCAAAAATATGGCTCTAGTTTATCTCGCGCACAAGACTTTATGCAAGATTATAATGATTTTCTGAAAGAAAGTAAAAAAGCAGCCCAAAAAGAAGCGTTTTATCAATCTTATCCAGGAGTATTAACGGGTGCGGTGATTGTTTGCTTCTTAGGTTTTATGGTCAGTTTTATCGGCTTTGTCTTTGAGGTTGGTTTCTGGCCAGCTTATTTGGCAGGATTAATTGGTTTAGTGTTAGCTATTATGAATTTAACTAGACGCTTCTATACACCAAAAGGTGCCGAGCATTATGCTAAGTGGATGGCTCATAAGCGTTTTTTAGAAGATTTTAGTCGCTTCGATGAAAAAGAACTACCAGAGGTAATTCTTTGGGATAAATACTTAGTATATGCTACTATTTTAGGTTGTGCCGATGAGTTATCTAAACAAATGGAAGTTAAAATCAATGCTATGGATACAAGTAGCGATACTGTTATTGTTGGCGGTTATCACCCATTTTTACATAGTTATATGTTACATTCAGCCATTTATTCATCTGTCAATCAGAGCGTTCATAGTGCTGTTGCTTCATCCCGCTCAGCCATTGCTGCAAGTCGCTCCTCTAGTGGAGGTGGCTTTGGCGGTGGATCCGTTGGCGGTGGCGGCTCCTTCGGTGGAGGCGGCGGTGGCGGCCGTTTCTAATCGGTAAAAAAAGACAAAATCGTTTTTACAATGACATAAGGATTTTCTAAATAGCAAAAGTGAGTAGATAGAGGAAAAATGATCAATTCACTATTTGCTATTTTCCTTTGCATTTTAATACCATCTTTTAAGGGCGTATCTATATCTTTGGCACCCCATAGTAGTAGTGTTTCTGCCTGAACATAAGGCAGATATGGTGTTAGATCTAAATTGATAATATTACGAAACGTAGAACGTTGCTCCGCTGGCAATTGGTAATAATCACTGGAAGCAAATTTTTGGAATAACCAATCTTTTGCTTTTTTTCTCCATTTAGTAGGTAACAGATTGCTGAGTTTTTGTAAAGTTTTATAAATTTTAATTTTTAATCTAGACTTTAAGGTACGTTTGGGTTTAATTCCAGCACTATCGATTAATACTAGTTTCGGTAAGTAAATTGCTAGTTGACTAGATAATAAAATAGCAATTCTTCCGCCAAAAGAGTGCGCAATAATATAAAGTTCTTTTAGTTGTAAAGTCTGAATAAAATAAGCAATTAATTGGGCATAATCCATCATGGTTAATTCCCTATCAGGGAAAGGACTATTACCAAATCCTGGATAATCAACGATATAGACAGTGTATTCTAATTGTAAAATATGAATCATATCCATAAATGTATTTCTGGTTTCACCCCAACCTGGTAAAATCAAAATAGTTTTATCTTTATTACCATATACTTCATAATACATAGTCAAATCTTGATAGGTTATTGTCATTTACATCACCTATGATAATTTATGACAAAAAATCAATAGCGTGCTTGTTAACGAGGTGAAATCTATGATATAGTATATCTAACGATAGAAAGTAGTGATAATACGAAAGATAGTAATAGGTTAACCTTGGGGGGGATTTAACCAGTAGATTTTTCTGGTATAAGTGTGTCACAATAAGAGCAGGATAGTAATATATTTTGTTCTTTTTGATGGTTGAAAATA
>CALVUW010000075.1 GCA_944363695.1 uncultured Bacilli bacterium
TTTGTAAAGTCGCCATCCGCTCTTCTAATTCTACGACATCGGTATTGGTTAAACGATATAATTGTAAAGTAACAATCGCTTCTGCTTGGGCTAGAGAAAAATCAAATTCTTTTACCAAGTTATCTTTCGCATCGGCTTTATTTTTACTAGCACGAATCACGCGAATGACTTCATCTAAAATCGATAAACATTTAATTAAGCCTTCTACAATATGTAACTCGCTTTTTGCATGATCTAAATCAAACTGACTACGCCGCGTAATCACTTCCCGTTGATGATCGATGAAAGCATCCAAGCTTTGAGCAAGTCCCAACAATCGTGGGCGTTTTTTAACAATGGCAATCATATTGAAATTATAACTAATCTGTAAGTCCGTATTTTTTAATAAATAATTAACAATTAATTCTTTATTAGCTGTTTTTTTCAAATCAATGACAATCCGGACATCTTCGGCAGACTCATCTCGAATTTCTACGATACCATCTATTTTTTTATCTAATCTGATTTCATCTATTTTTTTAACTAATAACGCTTTATTTACCTCAAAAGGAATTTCAGTTATCACTAATGCATTCCCTTCGAAACTATATTTACTTCTAATAATTACTTTCCCTTTACCGGTTTCATAGGCTTCTTTAATACCTTTAATTCCTTCAACAATACCACCAGTGGGAAAGTCTGGCCCTTTTACATATTTCATTAAAGAATCTAAAGTACAATTGGGATTATCAATTCTATGAATCGTAGCATCGATGATTTCACCTAGATTGTGAGGTGGAATATTCGTCGCATACCCCGCAGAAATTCCCATCGCTCCATAAACTAACAAAGCAGGAAATCTAGCCGGCAACACCGTCGGTTCTAATATCGTATCATCAAAATTAGGCGCCATTTCGACGGTATCTTTATTAATATCACGTACTAATTCATTACTAATTTTAGAAAGTCTAGCTTCGGTATAACGCATAGCAGCAGGAGAATCCCCATCAATGGAACCATTATTACCATGCATATCAATATAAGGCTGTCTAGTCTTCCAAGGCTGACTCATACGTACCATAGCATCATAGATTGAACTATCCCCATGTGGATGGAAATTACCAATAACATTGCCAACGGTTTTAGCACTTTTACGATAAGGCTTATCATACGTATTTTTTTCTTTATACATAGAATAAAGGATACGACGTTGTACAGGTTTTAATCCATCTCTTGCATCAGGGATAGCACGTTCTTGAATAATGTATTTAGAATAACTTCCAAATCTCTCACCCATGATATCTTCAAGAGTATAATCCCAAATACGTTCTAATACTTCTTTTGTTTCTGTTTTTTTAGCCATTTTATCAACTACTTTCTCATCTTTTTAAATCTTATAATCATCTTCCAAGGTGAATTCTACATTCTCATCGATCCATTCTTTACGGGGAGCTACTTCATCTCCCATTAAGACTGATACTCGTTTTTCAGCCAGTTGGGCATCTTCAATATTTACTCTAATTAACGTACGCGTACCAGGTTTCATCGTTGTCTCACATAACTGATCGGCGTTCATTTCACCAAGACCTTTATAGCGCTGAATTTCACATTTTTTGCCCTTTGATTTTTCTTTCATTTCTTCGACAGTATAAGCATATTCTATATTTTTACCACTTTGAATTTTAAATAATGGTGGCAGTGCAACATATAACCTTCCATCTTCAATTAATGGTCGCATATACCGATAAAAGAATGTTAATAATAAGCACTGAATATGACCGCCATCTTCATCCGCATCACTCATGATAATGACCTTATTATATTCACAGTCATTAATATCGAAATTAGCACCATAACCAGCTCCAATCGTATAAATCATGGTATTAATTTCTTCATTTTTTAAAATATCTTCTACTCTTGCTTTTTCTGTATTTAAGACTTTACCGCGTAATGGTAACACCGCTTGATATTTTCTATCACGTCCTTGTTTAGCAGAACCACCAGCTGAATCTCCTTCGACTAGGAATAATTCATTTCTTGTTTTGTCCTTTGACTGAGCTGGAGTTAATTTTCCTGATAAAGCCCGTTCTTTTGGATTTTTACTTTTTCCTTTTCGAGCTTCTTCTCTGGCTTTTCTGGCTGCCTCTCTGGCTAGTTTACTTTTTAGCGATTTCGTAATAATCTCTGTAGCAATAGCTTTATTTTCTTCTAAGAAGAATTGCAATTTTTCACTAACAATTGCATCCACAATCGCTCTAGCCTGTGGTGTTCCTAGTTTTCCTTTCGTCTGGCCTTCAAATTGCAATAAATCTTCCGGTATTTTTAAAGAAATAACCGCCGTTAAGCCCTCTCGGACATCGCTTCCTTCTAATGCCTTTTCTTTGCCTTTAATAAAGCCATTATTACGAGCATAATCATTAAATACTCTAGTTAGTGCCGTTTTAAAACCAACCTCATGGGTACCACCATCACTAGTTTTAACATTGTTAACAAACGAAACAATATTTTCTTGATAAGTATCCGTATATTGCATAGCAATCTCTACATCAATTTTATTTTTAATCCCTTCAAAATCTAGTACGTTATGAAGAGTAGTCTTATCTTCGTTCAAATATTCAACGAAAGCGACTAGTCCCGTTTCATAACAGAACTTAGCGTGACGATCATCTTCTTCATCATGTACTTCAATAGTCAGTCCTTTCAATAAAAAGGCCGATTCTTGCATTCTCTCACAAATAGTGGTGTAAGAAAAGTTGGTAGTTGAAAAAATTTCTGGATCGGGTAAAAATCTAACGGTTGTACCCGTTTTGTTGGTAGTACCAATCTTCTTTAGAGGAACTGCTACTTTTCCACCGTTTTCAAACCGAATATAATACTCACCCTTATCTCGTTTAATGGTTACTTCCATCCACTTTGATAAAGCATTTACTACACTACCACCAACACCATGCAAACCACCAGATACTTTATAACCGGCCTCTTCAAATTTACCACCAGCATGTAATACTGTATAAATGACTTCTGGCGTTGGTTTACCGGATGCATGCATACCAACTGGCACACCACGGCCTTCATCAGCGACACTGATACTCTTATCGTTATGAATCGTTATCACAATATGTTTACCAAAACCATTAATCGCTTCATCTATCGAATTATCAACAATTTCCCAAACCAAATGATGTAGTCCTCTCTTATCTGTAGAACCAATATACATTCCAGGGCGTTTTCTAACAGCCTCTAAACCTTCTAATATTTTAATCGAACTATCATCATATTTAACCATATTTTCACATCCTCTTGCTATCCTAAAAAAAAGATACAATCATCTTGCACTTTTGCTATCCCTTTATTCTTCTATAGAAATTATACCAAAAAGAAAAAAGTTTTTCAAACTTTTTCTCTTTATTATGTCAACTTAACCCTTATCCTGTAATCATCATAAATTGAATAACACATAAGATGATCGTAATAATATTTAGTGCAAGTCCAGCACTATTAGCACTATTTTTTACTTTACCCCGAGAAGCTAGTGCTAAGATAAAACCGATAATTGATAAAATACCTGGCAAAAATACGACACCAATTGCTGTTGCTATCATTTCTGACTGATAAGTGTTGGCATATAATGAAAGACCAAGAGACTTCTCTTTAGCCACAGATATACCACCAGCAATAAAGAAGGTAATAACTGCAAAAATAATGGCAATAATACCTAATACCATGCTAGCCGTTGCGGCACCACTTTTAGCTGGTTGATTAGATGTTGTGTCTGTCTTTTTCAATGCTACCCCACACTTAACACAAACAACAGCATTAGGATCAACCTTAGCTCCACAATTTGGACAAAACACATCCATTCACTCCTTTCTTTCTACTTATAACATATAATTTGACAAATTTCAAGCAATCAAATTCACTATTTGTTTTCCTTTACTATTTTATGTAATTATGATATAATAGACCCACTAAAAAGGGGGATATATATGAAGCAAGTTGATATCGATATTAAAAGCGTTAAAGCTAAAATAGAACAAAATACAAAGAGCAAAGCATTCCAAACAATTTATCCATTTACTACTGAAAACTGTGCTAGCTATATTAAAAATTTGCAAGTTAACAACTGTTCCGTATTAACAGTTGGTTCTTCTGCTGATCAAGCTATTCACGCAGCAAAAGATGGGGCCAAAGATATTACCGTCTGTGATATTTCTCCGTTTACCAGATACTATTACTATCTTAAGAAAAGCGCCATTTTACAATTATCTCCGGCAGAGTTTGATTTATTTCTTTATACCAGTCCACTAGATAAACATTTATTTGACAAATTAACTGTCCACTTAGAAAACGAAGATCAAGAAAGTGCTATCTTTTGGCAAACATTATTGACTGAGTATGACCAAACAACACTTTATAAAGCTCTATTTACGAGAGATGTTTTAACAGCCTCTACTATCAAAAAAGTCAATTCTTATTTACAAAATGATCAGCAATATCATCTGGTTCGAGAAAAAATTCAAGATCTACATCCCACTTTTATTAAAGGTGATATCTTACAAGCCAATCAATATTTAACTACACAAAGTTATGATCGTATTATACTATCCAACGTTAGTCAATATTTAGAATACTTCTATCCACCTCATAGTGATTATCATCAAGCGTTCTTTAATGCTTTTTTGCAATTAGATGATCATCTCAACGAAAATGGCATTATCCAACTAGCTTATCTATATTCCTTTGCAAAATCAGATATTTTTCAAGAAGATCCATTTTTAGCTATTCAAAACTTTACACAACTATATCTAACGTTTTCACCTTATTCACTAGATATTGAATGGATTGATTCTGTTAATGAACAGTATCATAAACCAGATGCTATCGTCACTTATACGAAACATAGAAAATAGAGATTTACAAACAAATGAGCTATTGTTACAATTATTTTAGGGAGATATGAAATGAAAAAATATATACTATTTGTATTGTTAGTCGTTTTACTTGGTGTAAGTTTTGTCTTTAGAGAAGACTTATATAAATTATATCTTAACTACACAGAACCAAAAGAAGTTACCTTAGGTGAACAAAATAACTACGCTAGAGATGATAGTTTTGGTTTTATTCAATTAACCACTGATTTTGAACCAGAAAACCGGCAAGATTTATTAAATATTTATTATACGGTGTTAAATGCCGGCAAAGAAGAATTTCAATTTTACTGTCCGGACACATATGAGACGTGCATAGAAGAAGTTAGCAACATTGCCAATGACCAAGAACTATTATCAAGTATCAATAATTTTGTTCATCCTTTTAATAGTTTCAGTCATTTAGAAACCACTTATGATACAACTGGTAAAGTAGAAATTACGATTGAACACACTTATTCTGAGCAAGAAAAAGAACTGTTAAGGGCTAAAGTGGATAGTATTGAACAAGAAATCTGGCAAGATACTATGACCACAGAAGAAAAAATAAAAGCTGCCCATGATTATATTATTAATCATAGTCAATACGATGTAGCAAGAAGTGATCATAATATCATAGAATACCAATCAGATACTGCTTATGGGCCACTATTACAAGGTTACAGCTTATGTGGTGGCTATACAGATGCTATGGCTTTATTCTTAAATGATTTACAATTAAA
>CALVUW010000076.1 GCA_944363695.1 uncultured Bacilli bacterium
TCAGATTACATGTCTTTTTTTGTTAAATAAAATAGTGCCGGTGATTTCCCTCACCAACACTATTTATAATACAACCTGTAAACCCTTGTATATCAAGGGTTTTATTATGCACTTAATATCATATCCCTTAAAAATCTCTTATTTTTTAATCTTTAAGTTCTTGTTAGTATTTAATTATTAGACTTTAAATTATTTAAGATGTGAATTGCTTTATCTCCATCTTTAGGAATTAAGTGTGAATAAATATTGAGTGTCATATTTATATTAAAGGGTACTATTCTTGGGCTTATGACTGTTATAGGAACTTCTAATGAATAAGGATGCATGATGGTGCCGAAAATCATGTATCATTATTTTTTACTTTTAGTAATTGCTTACCAGATTTAATAATTTTATTTTTGATGTTTTAATTGCTGAATTCATACCACAATTGGCAATCAGTATTTTTTTTCTACTTACCCAACATTTTGATACAATAGCGAATAGTTCTATATAGGACATCCTTCGCCCCCTTTCAATTTTTGTCGGTTTTGTTCGACAATTTCATTATATTATTGCAACTGCATTTTTGCCAAAAAAACCGACGGTTTTTGTTGAACTTTTTTTTTAGAGAAGTGAAAAGTTTTTCTAAACGCAACCCTAATTTAGTAAAAGGTTGCATTTAACTTTTCAAAGTTGCGTTTACTTTTTCAACTCAGCACTTTTTTAGAGAGTACGATATCATAAAATTATGAAATCCCCAAAGAGGTGTAGTTTATAAATGATAATGAAAATTACGATTTAAAATTAATTTTACTGGCTGCTAGAGAAAAAAAGATATTCCACAAAAAAATTAGTTAAAAAAAATAGGAATCCAGCATTCCTCCTTAAATGATATTGAAAATGGTAAAATTTAAAAAATTGATGTTGAAGTGTTAAGAAAACTAGCCCAGGAATTAGATCTTAGTTTAGAAGTGCAATTAAAAGCGGCAGGATATAGCCAAGTAGCTTGTATGTTCAAACAAAACGAAAAAAACTCTAGTAGAAAATCTACTAAAGATCTGCAAAACTCACTAAATGAATATAGACATTCTCAAATGGACTTACTTGATGACGCTTATCAAAAGCGTAATAATGTAATTAAATGTAGAACTCTACTACATAGTATGATACTGAATTTGGAGATTATGATTATTATAAGTCATTTATCCAACAGAAAAAATTTTAGCCGATATTAAACAAGTATATGATGATTTATTAACGAGTGCTGAAAAGTATGATTATATAGTAAATTACCTGATGATAATCCTTAAAAATACCATAGGCTTTACAACCTATGGTATTTTTAAATAGATATTAAAACGGTTCGATAAACCATTATCACAAAACTACTTCTTTATAAGCATTTTATTTTCGTTTTTATCCAATTTGTTTTCATTATATAATAATGGACGCGTTAATTGTTCAGTATACAAAACCTCTAAACTGTGTAACGCTCTAGTCATAGCTACATACAATAATTTCATATCATTTGGATTATTAGAAGAATAAAGTGTTTCAGAAGCATTAGTAATAATAACACCATCAAACTCTAAACCTTTTGACAGTTCACTAGTTAAAATACAAATACCGCCTTTATACTCAGAATCGTCGCTGGTAATTAATGTAGTATTAATACCCTCCTTGTCCAAAAATTCTTTTGTTTCTTGACAATCTTCAGCGCGCTTACATATAATACCAACTGATTTATACTCTTTCTCAGAATACTCGCATAATAATTCAGAAACTCTTTCGTTTATATTCTTCTTTTCTTCTTTCATATAATTAACTTCAGTACCTGTTCTTATTACAGGGGTTGCTTCATTCATATTAAGATATTTTAAAATTTGGTTAGCTGATTTAGTTATTTCCATTGTTGTTCTGTAGCTTTTACTCAATTCCAAAAATTCACAATTAGAGTTAAAAATTTGTTCTTGAACATCACCCCACGAGTCAACACCACGACTAGGATATATCGATTGCGCTAAATCTCCAAAAATTGAAAACGTTGCATCAGTAAAAATTGTCTTTAAAATAAAATAATGAAACATGCCTAAATCTTGCGCTTCATCTACAATAACATGCGCATATTTCTTAAAAATTTCTTGTTGATTGCCTTTATTTAAAATATCAATATACATTAAAGCTGGCAAATCTTCAAAGTAAAACTCTTTCGTTTTAATAGAATTTAAAGTTTTCTTTTTAAATAACTTCATGTCATTTGTATTCAAATCATTTATTGAATCAATATCAGAAACAAAACTCTTATATAAATTCAAAGTAGATATTTTGAGAGGCTTAAAATAATTTTTAATAGCTTTAGCACAACCTGTTTTTAACTCTTTTTGAATTTCATTCAATTTATCAATGATTTTTTTCTGTTCATCAGAACCATTTGGAAGCGCTTTCAAGACATCTGTATACTTTTCTCTCACTAAATCATAAAGGCGTTCATTATCATCTTTGATTTTTTGAATCAAAACCTTTTGAATATTGGTCGCAGTTACAGAAAAACCATAAATATTTCTAAAATAAGATCTAACACTATCTTTTGAAATGATTTCAATACCATCAATATCAATGCTTGAAGAAATAACCCTATCGAGATAAGCAGTTATATAATTATCAATTGCTTTCTTGTAATTCATTGTTGTTTTCGATTTTAAAATTTTAATATCTTCTAATTGACTCATATTCCTAGAGTCAATAATATTTATTTTATCATCAAAAAAATATTCAGAGAAATCATTAAAAGTAAATTGGCTAATATTCTCAGTATCCAAATCTGGCAATAAAGCTGAAATATAATTTAAAAAATATTTGTTAGGGCCAATAATAATAAAGTTTTCGGCTGTATATTTATCTTCATTATAAATCAAGTAAGCAGCTCTATGCAAGGCAACTGTAGTTTTACCACTACCAGCAACTCCTTGCACAATAATATTATCATTAAGTGGTCTTCTAATAATTGCATTCTGTTCTGCTTGAATTGATGCAACTATATTTTTCAATCTTGCATCTGCATTAGTCGTTAAAAAGGGGACCAATAATTCATCATCAGTAACCAAATCTGTATCTCTAATGCTTATTAATTTTCCATTATTAATAAAAATTTGACTTTTTAAATTTAACTTTCCTTTAATAATACCTTCAGGAGCTTGATACTGTACATCTCCAATACTCTGATCATAATACAAAGTACAAACTGGAGTACGCCAATCAGTTGTCAATATATTACTATTTTCATCTGTTATTGTGGTTTTTCCTATGTATATTTTGCGGTTATTTGTGGTACCATCTCTTTGAAAATCGATTCGTCCAAAATACGGATTTAACTCTAAATTTTGCAATTTAGCTAATCTTTTTATTATCATGTCCTGTAAATGTTTAACCAGATCCTCATCTCCCCATTTTACTTCGGCATATCTACCTCTATACTTGTGAGGTATCGCTTCAAATTCTTTGTTTTGATATTTTTTTCTTCTTCAATTCTTTTTTGAACTTTTAACAAATAGTTTTTTTCAAAAGCAAAACGCTCATTATCGTTCATCATACTTACCCCCTATTCTAAAATTATAATTTTATAAATTCATTATTATATGCTTTTTTAATCATATCTTTTGCTAAAATATCAATATTATCCAAATCCGAAATTTTTATTTTCCTAATCTCATAAAAATTTTCTTTACAACATCTTTTCAATTCTTCTCCACCTAATTTAGGAGTTCCTTTAATTATTTTACAACTAAAAAAATGGGCAATAGAATTATCTCCCTCATCTGATCCTAAGTATCCAAGAATATCAATATCTACCAAGAATTCTTCTTTTAATTCGCGTTTGACATTTTCCTCTAGAGTTTCGCCATCTTTTATTCCACCACCAGGAATCACATAGTATTCCTTAACACTACCATCATCCTTAATTCTTCTTCTAAACATTGCAAAAACCTCATCATTATCAATAATAATTCCTCTTGCACTCACTCTTTTATTCATTATTTCCCTCCGTTAATTCTTCACTAATAAACGACAACACATTTGCACTAAAAAGTAAAATATCTTGTTGTGTTTCCTTAGGATTTTTAATAGCATTAATTATATCCAAGTTTTCTATCTTTGTCAAAATATTACTTTTTGGTAATTTTTTTTCTGAAGTGCAACAAATAATAAATTGAAAAAGACATGAGAATAACCTATAATATCTTTTGCTTACAAAGAAAGGAAATATACTCATGTCTGTAAATAATAATACAATAAAAACTAAAGAAAAACAATACTTACACTTAACAAAAGAAAAAAGGATTCAAATTGAAACTTTGATTAATCTGCTAGATGAAAATGGTCAAAGACAATATTCCAATGCTGCTATAGCTAGAATAATTGGTGTTCACAGATCCACTATAACTAGAGAATTAAAAAGAATTAAATCCAAAATAAATATAAGAAGTGGAAAAATAAAAAATAAACCCTATAATGCAGATGATGCTCAAGAAGATTATTTATTCAAAAGAGGATTATCTAAAGCAAATTATCTAGTTGACGATTTTCCTAAATTAAAAAAATTTATTGAAGATAAAATTTTAATAGACAAATGGTCTCCTGATGTAATATCAGGTTATATCGAAAGTCACAAATTATACTTACAAGAAGGATTCACAACTATTTCTACAACTACGATTTATCGGGCTATACATTATTGTTTATTGAAAGTAAAAAAAGAAGATACTAGAAGAATGACTAAATTTGAAAAATCTGGTAAATATTCAACAAAAGGTAAGCTGTCCGAAAGTAAATTAGCTTATAGTATTGAATTAAGACCAAAAGAGATAAATAATCGAGAAACTTTTGGAAATTGGGAAATAGATACTGTTTTAAGTACTTCAAAAGGTTCTCATAAATGTTTATTAACATTAACTGAAAGAAAAGTTAGATTTGAATTGATTCTTATATTAGAAGGAAAAAACAAAGAAGAAGTAATATCAAAATTTAAAAGAATAAAAACTTATTTATCTAATAACATCAGTGATGTTATAAAATCATTAACTACTGATAATGGTTCTGAATTTTCAGGATTTAAAGAAATAATTGATATCACTAATGCTAAGTTCTATTTTTGTCATCCATACGCTTCTTGTGAAAAAGGCTGTAATGAAAAACACAACAGTTTAATTAGATATTTTATTCCCAAAGGTGACTTAATAGAAAATTATAGTGTACAAGATATAAACAACATATGTGATTGGATGAATAATTATCCTAGAAAAATGTTTGATTACCATACCCCATTAGAAATGCTACAAAAAGAATTGAATAATGATAATTTATACAATATAATAATCAATATGCAAAAGAAAATTAATGCTTAATTTATTCCAATTTCCTTATTGACAACAGGAACCCAGACTAAAATTATTCTCTAAACTGCAAAACAATTGGTAATTGCTTTGCGGTTGCCAAAGCATTAATAATTTTGTCTGCCTATTGTCAATAAGTTTTCTCGGCATAAAACAGCATTAATGTTATAGTGTTTTTCTCTCCTTTGTTGCATTTGACTTGAAAATTTATAA
>CALVUW010000077.1 GCA_944363695.1 uncultured Bacilli bacterium
AGAGAGGAAAGAATAGAACTAGCTTGTATTAAAACATCTTCTATATTTTTTTCTTTTACGTATGCTTCTATTTTACCATAATTGTACATGTATTCTATAAAATAGTCATCCTTACTTCCTACTTTTGTAATTTCTAAGTAACCATCCTTATCTTGATAAGAAAATTGTTTAGAATAATAAGCATCTTCATTTACGGTATATTCTAAAGCTTCCTCGTTGTAAAAACTAATAACATCAATATAAAGATAATACGTTTGATTATTTTCATCTAAAAGAATGGCATTATACTCTTCTTTATCAGTAAACTTAACACCGGCAGGAATATAATATTTGTAACCATCAAATACCGTATTATATAAATTATTCTTTCTATCTAATAATATCGGTAATAGTTGGTCAATACTTTTACCTTGTAATGATGTACATCCTGTCAGAATCGTTATGAGAAGGATGAGAAATAAAATTTTTTTCTTCATATTTCACCTACTCTTCTTGTATTATAGCAAAAATAAATTAGAAATTCATCTATTTTTAGCAAAAAGATGAAAGACTTTTTGTCCACGCTGTACAAAGCGTTGTTCATACTCACTCATGATAATATTTTCCACTTGTTCATGGTAGTCTAAATAAACTTCAAATAGACCATACCCTTTTTGCGATAACGTTTCAATAGAATACGTAAATAAGGCAGCATTATCTGTTTTCATCTCAATTCGTTTTTCATCCTGAAAAATACGATCATAACGAGCTAAGAATTCAGGACTTGTTAACCGACGAAAAGCATGCCTTTTTTTAGGCCAAGGATCAGAAAAGTTTAAATAGATTTGACTAATCTCATGATCAAATACATCTTCAATAAAACGCGCATCCATTCGAATGATTCTAAGATTTTTAAGATCTATTGGTATTTTAGGAATAGCTCTAGCTAGTACGCTATCGAATTTTTCAATACCTATATAATTAATATCTGGATGCAATTTAGCGTTTTGAATAATGAAGTCGCCTTTTCCCATTCCAATTTCAAGATAAATTGGTTGATCGTTAGCAAATAGTTCATGCCAATGACCACGATAAGTTTGCGGATTTTGAACTAACAAGGAACAGCTTTGCAAAATTTCTTCTTTATTTTTAACATTTCGTAATCTCATAATAACCTCCATCTTTAGGATAACACACATATCAGGGCTTTCGCATATAATAACTACGAAAGCGAGGAATATATATGATGAATGGTATACCCTATCAACAACCACAAATGTGGCCTATGAATCCCAATCAAGGCATGCCGGGTGGTTATCCCAATGTAGATAATTCTATCACAGAACGATTAAATAATCTAGAAAATCAAATCAATCGAATGGAAAGACAAATAAGGAGATTGGATAATCGATTAAATCGAGTTGAAAATTCACTTGTTATGCCATTAAATAGTCAAGATACGGGTTATGGAAACAATAACAATAAATACATGATGTAAGAGGCTAGCCTCTTTTCTTTTAATTTGATTTTTGATATATTATAAAGAAAGGAAATGAGGAAAATGGTAATTGGAACCTTTAATATGCAAAATAAATATTTTGTTAAACACTATGATGGTATGAACCAGCAAAATAATCCCAAACTATTCTGCCAGTTATTAAAAACTTATCACATTGATACACTTGGTACGCAAGAATTAGTCGCTGGCTATATTGAAAATTTAAAAAAAACTATCCCTAGCGATTACCAGATTGTAGGAAAGTTTAGATTTTCTACGAATCTATTAAAGAAATTCAATGAAACGAATAGTATTATTACTAAAGATAAAATATTACAGACAAAAACTTTCAAATTACCATTCTTACCAACTTTCACCCCTCGGATTGTAACTCAAGCTGAAATTGAATTAAAAAACGGTAAAACTATCTGTTTCTTAAATACCCACTTAGCACTAGCAAATCGTTGGGCTCAAAAACGCCAATTAAAAGCCTTAGAGCACTTGATTCAACAAAATAACTTGCCGATTGTTTTAACGGGAGATTTTAATATGACTATTTATAATCCTTTATTTAAGGATTTCATCAAACGTTTAGAGCAGTATCATCTAAAAAGAGTACCTATTTTCAATAAAACGTATGATTCCCATACAAAAGAACGCGCAATTGATCATATTTTTATTCCTGATGATTGGCAAGTCAATACAATTCAAATCATCAAAGATACGGCTTTATATAAAATGAGTGATCATTATCTAGTCTTAGCAGATGTAAGCTTACCAGAACGGTAAGTTTTTTTATGCTTAAATTATCGCTTTTCGGGCACACTAAAATTGACTTTTGATAAGCTTTTCACTATACTAAAGTAAATAAGGATGTGCAAAATATGGAACTTAAAAACTTAGCAAGTGAACAATTTGACGACTTTGTTAGACATCATCCCACGAAAAGTCATTTTCTACAATCAGCAGCTTGGGGAGAACTAGCGAAAGAAAAAAGACATCTTACACCTTATTATTTAGGCCTAGTAGATGATGATGAGCAAATAGTCGCTGCAACACTGTTATTAAAAAAGCAACTACCACTTGGCTTATGCTATTTCTATGCTCCACGTGGTTATGTCATTGATTTTAGCAATCAAAAATTAGTTGAAACATTTACCCATGAATTAACAGCTTTTGCCAAACGAAAAAAAGCAATTTATATCAAGATCGATCCTGATATTATTTGGCAACGCCAAACTTATGATGGAACTGTCATAGAGGAAGAGAAAAAAGACCAAAAAATATATAAATATCTATTACAATTAGGATATAAACATTTAGGATTCACAAAAAATTTTGAGACTATGCAACCACGTTATACGTTTCGTATCAATTTAGAACAATCACAAGAAGAAATAGAAAATCATTTTTCAAAAACCACTAAGCAGCGTATTGCCAAAGCCAACAAATTACATGCAAAAGTGAGAATTGGTTCGAAAGAAGATTTGCCTACATTCTATCAATTGATGATGTTAACTGAAAATCGTAAAGATTTTGTTTCCTATTCACAAGATTACTATGAAAGACTATACGAATTATTTAATCAACATGATAAAGCCACTTTATTTTTGGGCTCTATTAATTTAGTTGAGACAATCACTATATTAGAACAAGAATTAGAACAAGTTAATCAACAACTAGCTGAAATTCCAACTGAGAATATTTCTAAAAGTGCCAAAAACAAATTAAAGGAATTGACAAAACAAAAAGATAGACTAACAGAAGAAATCGCTAAATATCAAACTTATCGGCAAGAATATGGTGAAGAAATTGTTTTATCAGCTCATTTTATCGTAGAATACGGTGATAAAGCCTGGGTATTATACGCAGGTAACCACAATATTTTAACTGAAACTTATGTTAATTATTATACTTATTTAGAACATCTGACTTATTGTAAGGAACGAGGCCTTAAAATTTACGATCAATTTGGTACGATTGGTGATTTACGGAAGGAAAATCCACGGTTTGGCTTACATGAATTTAAACGTAAATTCGGTGGTGATTACATTGAATTTATGGGTGAATTCGATTATGTATTAAAACCTATTTTTTACTTTGCTTTTACAAAGCTAGTTCCTTTCTATCGTAAACATATCAAAAAGAAAAAAAAGAAGGAGTTAAAAGATGAAGTTAAAAAAATTAAATAGCACAGAATTTCGCAAATGGGCAAACGCTCATCCTCAAATTACCTTTCATCAAACCAAAGAATGGGCCAATCTAAAAGAAAAAAATGGCTGGTATGCTTATTTTGTTGGTTTAGAAGATAATAATAAAATCTTAGCTGCTGCTATGATTCTAGCAAAAACTATTCCGGTTTGTAAAAAAAGAATTTTCTATTCACCCCGTGGCTTTTTATTAGATTACAAAGATAAAGAATTATTAACTATTTTTACTAAAGAGATCACGGAATTTGCTAAAAAAAGAAAAGGTATTTTTATCAAAATCGATCCCTATGTCATGTATAAACAACGGGATATCAATGGAGATTTAGTACCAGGTGGTCTAGATAATAGTATTGTCGTTGATAATTTAAAACAATGTGGTTATCAACATAAAGGCTTCCATTTGATGCAAGAAGATTTACAACCAAGATGGATGCATACAATTACAGTCTATCAAAAAAGCAAAGAAAATCTAATGAAGGACATGGATCCAAAAACAAGACAAATCTTACGAAAGAATGAACGACTTGGTGTTAAAGTACGCGAAATTACACGTGAAGAATTACCTGTTTTTAAAGATATTATGCAGCATACCAGTGATCGTCGAGACTTTGTCGATCGACCTTTATCTTACTATGAGCACATGTGGGATAGTTTACATGATAGTGGTATTTTAAAAATCTTAATCGCTGAAATTGATTTTGACGAAGAAACGAAAAATACACAACAAGAAATTGAAAAACTAGAACAATCCATCAAGGAAAGAGCTAAAAAGTTTGCTGATAAATCAAAACCGATGAATGAAAAGAAGTTTTTACAAAAACAAGAATTCGAACAGCAAGAAATTAATCGCTTAACGAACAATCTAGTAGATATTGAACAGAAAAAAGAAAAATATGGCCAAAAGCCTATTTTAGGAGGCATTTTATTTCTCTGCTATGGCAATGAAGTTGTATCCCTATATGGTGGCTCAAAAGCCGAATTAATGTCATTTCAATCTGCTTATACCCTACATTGGGCTGGTATAAAGTATGCTTTAGAAAATGGCTATCATACTTATAATTTTTATGGTATTACTGGTGATTTTAGTGAAAGCAATCCCCTTCTTGGCCTTTATCTATTCAAAAAAAGTTTTGGAGGACAAGTTGTAGAATTAGTCGGGGAATTTGATCTAATCATTAGTAAACCTTGGTACTTCCTTTATAATAGTAGTTTTAAATGCTATCATGCATTAAAAAACATAAAAAAATAAACTGCATCACACTAGCAGTTTATTTTTTCTTTAATTTATGTACCAGACGTACTAAATAATATAGCGGTGAAGTAGCGACAACATATTCGCCAATTAATTGTTCTACATATCCATTAAAACCTGTTTTAAATTCATATATGCCATAGTCTTTATCATTTTTATCAAAAGTACTAGGAATTCCATAGAAATTATAACGTTTAAATCCATGTTCAATTCCATATTTTATCATTTCCCATTGAATAAGATACTGAGAATTATACATCATAAATTGTTCATAATTACCACTAGAAAGATAAATGATTTCTGGCTGACATAACATGAACATAGAGCCGGATAAAATGATCTCTTCCCCATACTCTTGCTGTAGTTGTTCTGCCTGTTTCATACGTTTATTAAATCCTTCTATCGTACTATCTAAAGATTTTCTTTTCCCATCATTATATTTAGCAGGCGATAACTTTTCTTTTTCTTGCACAACTTCTTCTTTTTCTTTTTGTAATAAAGCAATATGCTTTTTTAGATTTAATTTTGTAATTAAATACTTAATTTCATGCCGTGGTGA
>CALVUW010000078.1 GCA_944363695.1 uncultured Bacilli bacterium
AGGCTTAATCTCTTCCAAGCGCAATTGTTCAATCTTATTAGCAGCTTGCAACACTAACCGTTGATCTTGTAAATGTAAATTTTCACTATAAATCGTCGTAAGCTTAATTTTATCCTGCTGTTGTAATTGTTGTAAAAAATAAGGATAGTAAGTTAATAAAATCGTTAGATCACCATTTTCAACAAGATATTGAAAATCAATATGCTCAGCTAGTTGCGTCTTGTTCTGCTCGATTTCTTCATAAATGGTTACCGGCAAAAATTCTGGTAAAGTTAATAACACTTGCCAATGGCCACTTTGCCGATTAATAATAATTTTTTCCAAATGGGCATGCTCAAAAAAAGAGTAATTATCTGGATTCAGATGAATTCTCTCTAACAATAATTTTACTTTGTCTTCCATAACTGCCTCCGCTATTGTTTTAAATGATTTCTAATTCACTAATTTTAATAATATGTCGTTGATTTTTAATACAAAATTCAATAAATGCCAATAAATCTAGTGACGCTAATTGTTTTTCATAAGGATATTTATCCGTATCAAACGCAATATTATCACGAACCATATAATTGATAATTTCTGCTTTACTTACTCCTAAATACATTAACCAATAAGGATAAATCTGACGCTTTAAAAATTTTAAAGACGGATCACCTCGTAAATAAACACTTTTACCATATAATCGTGTCGCTAATTCATTATTAATCGCTAGCTCGATCACCGCTTGAACGATTTCCTTATATTCTACTTGAAAATCTTGTAATTCTTTTTGCACGATACAATTTAGTAAAGAAATAATCGCTTCACTAGGATAAGTCAAATCTTCTCTTCTACCCCAAGTAATTGTATTCACTTTTTTCCCTTTTACCACTTTCATATCCGTAATATTTAATTTAGGATGTACAACTAATACATGATAAAGTTTAATATCAAACCGTAAAATATCTTTCAAATCTTTACTTAACTGCTTTTTATATTCATCCCAAGTTTTTAATAAAGATAAACGATACACCTCCGTCTGCTCATGTACCGTCTGATAAATATCGGATGCTTTTACCATATCAAAAATCGTATCATCATCCGGTATATAATTCTTAGGATCTTTTAATATTTTACGTTCCTCAGCTGCCAATTTATTATAACTATGACGATAACTTTTCCACAATTTTTGTTTAAAGCGTTGTACTTCTTCAGAAATAGAAGCTTGAAATAAAAGATTCCAAATTAAAATATAGTCATTTAATACAAAGTTCAAATTCATCTACATCTTCCCCCAAACTCTACCTACTTATACTATAGCATAAAATAACACTTTCTAAAAGCACAACTAAAAAATTCCACAAAAAAAGACTAACTCATAGCCTTTTTTCCTCTCTTATTTAACGGGGAATAATTGGTTGTAAATCATACATAGTTCCATCCTTTGTTTGAGCTAATATCGTTACATAACTAGTAGCATTGGCTTGATAAAATTTAACCACGTCAGTAAGGTTTGATAAAGCACCATATGATTTCAAGTTATCCATTCCCGCTTGTAAAGCTGTTTTAACAGGAATGTATTCAACAGTACCATCTTCCATTAGAAATAAAATAACATCCCCGGTGGCATCTTGCCCAATTCCTCCAAAGAAAATATCTACTACTTTTTGATTAAAGGTAATATTGTGAGGCTCATAAACATAACTTTCTGCTGCCGTAAACCAACCTAAGCTGTAGGCTTCGTTGACTAAGGTAGCATTAATAGAAAGCGTTACCGTTGTTCTAGCCGCATCAAGAGAAATATTAATACCATCTGCATGGGTTGGCACAGTTAAGGTATAAGAACCAGTGGCATTAGCCACCTTATTCGTATCAAATTGCCAATTGTTTTCTGCAACCGGAGCAGCAGGTTCTTCAGCTTCTGTTTCCTCTTCAGATGGTGTTTGTACCTGTTCTGTCGATGATGTTTCTTCTTTCGCTCCAAACGTTACATATCCTGTTACATTTGCTACTAACAGAACAATAGCACATACAACCAAACCGATTAATAAACCTAGTAGCACATAAAGACCTTTCTTACTTTTTTGATTTTCCATTGTTACCTTCTTTATGTTATCATATCACAAGCGATCAAAACGACTAGTAAAAAGTGATAATTTTGATAACTTTTAGTTAATGCTTGACACTTAGAAATTAGTGATAACATAATAAACACCAAAACCAACCGCAGCAATTAACAAGATAGAAAATAAGATTCGTAAGAAAACAATTCCAGCTGGAACTTTAGCATCTTCTTCTTCATCACTATCAAAGTCATCTATATTTAGATCCATTGAGCGCGTATAGAAAGATTTATCCATATCTTTCATAATATTATTGGCTGTCTTTTCTATTGGTGCAGCCTGCTCTTCTTCCGCTTTAGCAGCAATGGCTTTTGATACTTCATCATTAACATTAGTAGCCATTAGATCACTTAATAAACTACCACCTTCTTCTTCATCGATTTGCTCGCGTAATTCCTTAGAAGTAATGGTATGAATTAACTCTTCTAATTCTTCTTCGTTATCCACCGGCTTAATCTTTTTATTTTTTTCTTCTTTAAATTTATTGATTTCTTCTTCGCTACTTTCTAATATATTGTATTTTTCATTATGCAGCTTCCGTTTTCTTTCTAGTTCATCCCGTTCTCTTAGTTTCTTTGCCTCTTCTAATATCATATTAATATCATGTGGTTTATCATCATTTCGATATAAATAATTAAACTCATCCAACTCTTTTTGAACTTTCGGCTTTTCTTCAATAATACCATAATCTTTAATTTGGTGATAGCCTTGTCTAGTTCGATAGTTTTTCTTAGCAGCGTTTAATTCTACTGCCTCTATTTTAGGAATATCTGCAAATGTTGTCGATTTCTCAATTGGTCCTAAATCATGATAAAGTTCTTGGTTTCTCTCTAATCGGCTTTTGCGTCGATTATCATCAGAGGAATACTCATACCTTTGCATTCTTCCCATTGTCTCACCTACTTTATTATAGGTACATCATATCATAATCCTATCAAAATTTAAAGTGGTCAAAGTGATAAAAATACGGTATAATGTCTAAAAGGAGGTTTTTATGAAAGTTAAAGTAAATCAAGACGCTTGTATTGGCTGTGGTGCTTGCGCTGCTATTTGTCCGGAGGTATTTGAATTAAATGATGAAGGACTAAGTATTGCCAAGCAAGAAGAAGTACCTACTGATCAAGAAGAAATGGCACGTGATGCGGCTGACTCTTGTCCAACTGGTGCTATTGAAGTAGAAGAATAAAGGAAAAAATGTTATTTGCTTGAATAACATTTTTATTTGAATTGATATACTCTTGCTACTTCTTTAGGACTCAACATCCGATACTGTCCGCTTTTTAAATCTTTAACATCAAAAAAGGCCAATCGTTCTCGTTTTAACTTTAATACTTCAAAACCAACCGCTTGAAACATCCTTTTTACCTGATGATTCATTCCCTCATGAATACTTACTTCTACATAAGAAGTATTCTGCTTTGTATGTATTTTTCTTAATTTAACCCTACTCGGTTTAATTAATTTTCCATCTAATCTTACACCATTTTCTAAAGCATGAATCGTATCTCCCTTCACGATACCTGCTACTTTAGCTAAATAGACCTTCTCAATTTTATGAGACGGATGCATTAAAATATTAGCAAAATCACCGTCATTAGTAAGTAATAATACCCCCGTTGTATCATAATCCAAGCGACCAACCGGATAAATTCTTTCTTTACAATCAATCAAATCAACGACCGTCTTTCGATTCTTTTCATCACTAACACTTGTAATCACACCACGTGGTTTATTTAATAAGTAATATACTTTCTTTTCTTTACCGATCACTTGTCCATTGACCTCAATTAAATCTTTAGGACTAACTTTGGTACCTAACTCTCTGATAACGGTACCGTTTACTTTTACTACCCCCGCCATAATTAATTCTTCTGCTTTACGTCTAGATGTAATGCCTGCTTTGGCTATTACTTTTTGCAAACGTTCCATCTCCATCACCTTCCTGTTATTCTACCATTTTTTTGCTCCACTGTAAACCAAAGAAAGAATAGATAGCTCTATTCTTCTGTTTCATTCAATATTTCCATTTCTACTAATGATAATTTCTTATCTTCATGCATAAAGCGTAGTATCGTTTCTGTTTGATAGTCTGTCTCTGTTGTGTAAGTCCAACTAACTCTTACTTCATATGCTTGCTCATCCGTTACATCTAAAGCCGTAAAAGTAATTGGCTCTACCGATTCAACTGTCACAGTATCAACTGTTGGTAATTCTTGATGACGATCATCATACATATTATTTTGTACGAACTTATATATCTTATCTTCTGCCTTTAATAAGAAATTGTCTAAAGCAGCACTATGAACAAAGTCAGTTCCTCCTACATCCGTATTAGCAACTTTATCGCTTAATGAGAAGAAGTCTAAGATAAACATTTCACTAATCTTAGTAACATATTTTTCCTCATCCACTGGATCTTCTGCTAAAATGTCACTTAATTCAGTAAACATCGTCTTGTACTTTTCACTCTTATTAGATTTTAGAACATAACCATAATCAGCAATTTCATTGACAACAGTTGGAGCTTCTGCTGCTTTCTTATCCGTAAATTGTGAAACAATTAACAATATCACACCAGCTAACACTAAAAGAAAGCCAATGATTAATACCCGTTTTACACTCTTTTTTAATTTCATATGTTTCTCCTTTTCTACTCTGTCTGATCGACCGCTACTTCTCCTTTATTAGGATTTAGCAAATCAAATACAATCATATTATTAGAAATATCTAATAGTGTTTCTGTATATTCATTATTTTCACGAATATAATCATCACTAATAACTTCTTCTTTCAAAGACATATATTCTCCCTTTTGGCTATTATAATATACTTTATCAGTTAGCCAGTTACCATTTGGAAACACTACAATATTATCTCCTTCTACTTCAAAAATATCATGACCTAGCGCATAGCGATTATAAAAGCCGAGCATATTACCTAAGGTTGGCATGACATCATACATACCCATCACCTTATCTACTTCTCCTTGTACTACCTGATCTTTGGTCCAGATAAGTAATGGTACTTTTCGATTTAATTCATAGTGATAACTGTTAAATTCTTGATAAGTTGGATCTTCTTCATCTTTTACACTATCCGTCGTAATGTCATAATTCAACATCCGTACATAATCGGCCTTTGGCATCCTAGCATCATGATCTCCATATAAGATAACGACGGTATTTTCCAATAAACCGGCTTCATCTAAAGCAGTAAAGAATTCACCTAAAGCGGCATCGGCATAATGCACAGATTTAAAATAATTACCAAGTTTAGTACCTTCTAGATATGGATGAGAAATTTCTGTAG
>CALVUW010000079.1 GCA_944363695.1 uncultured Bacilli bacterium
ATGTGTACATTTAAGGACAAACTGATTCGGAAGAGCATCAAAATTAATATCTTCAAACTTTTCCCAGACACTCAGTGTTGGTATAACGTATTCGCTTCCTATTCGTTTAGAAACATATTCCTTTGCTGCATACTTATCTACCATTGTAGAATACTCTGGTTTTCTATCATACAATTTTAACCATTGAAGTTTTTGATTGAACGTTTTAGGATTAACTAAGTCCAAGTCCTCATTCATCATCACAGGATAATATAATTTCAAAAATAACTTATCAGGTAAAAGTTTCAAAAAACCTGTAATCCTAAAAGTTTTAATGATTAATTTAAAAACGAAATATTTAATTTTCTTCGCTTTATGATAGTACCAAAGCTTCATTCCACCCATGAAACTTCCTCCCTCATTATCTTTGCTGGCACGCCAGTTATGATAGAATGTGGTGTTTTATAAAGGCCGGCAACAACTGAACCAGCCCCTACTATTACTCCGTCACTAATAACGCTTCCTTTTAGAATTTTAACTCCTAAACCTATCCACACATGATCTCCAATAATAATATTCCCATCAGGATTCAATCTATTACCGGAACAATCAAATATAGTATGATAATCCGTAGTGTGGATTTCAATATTATTTGACAAAAGTGAATCGTCCCCAACATGAACCTGAGTACCATTACAAGCATTAATTACTGTCGGCTGCGACCTTGATGCATTTATATGTACTCTATTGCCTAGAATAATCTCATTATTGTCCCCCTGAAGTAGCATACGCACTCCATTCAAAGAACAAGCCTTATTAATTACGACTCTGTTATTATTTCATTTGATTCTTATAGTACAATTACACATCTTGGATGTGTAATCGTATTTAATAATATTGTTTGCCCCCCGAGCAAATTTATTATGGCCAAACCATATATATAATATATTTCTTATCAGTCTTAGAAAATCCATATATCCACCCCATTATAAATAATTTTTACTCATAACATTATGAATGTCCAATAACCAAAAACTTAGGATTTCCCATCAAATCATTTCCCAAGTCTCCGACATCACTTATGTTAAACCCATTTTTCCAAATAATATATGGGAAAGGAATTTGATCTCTTTTTGTATCGCTATTAATATATTCATTCCACCAATCCTCAGCTATTTTTTTTGCTACCGCGTTTTTTAAATCATATACTATTATTGTAGCTTCACATAAACCGAAATCTTCCGGAAAGCCTTCATCTCGGAACCTAGAAAGCTGCTCCTGGATTTTTATATAGTTTCCTCTTTTATAATACTTACATGCTAAAGCTTCCTGATATGCACATTCTCTAGCATGATGTCGATGCATAGCAATCCCAGTTTTTGATTTGGATGCTATACTGCAGATAGTAGATACATCAGATAATACCTTCACATTCCCATCCGTGTATATCGCATAATCATAATCAGGAAACAATTCAAATGGGTGAAATTTATAATAGCGGTTTGCGTCCTTAACATATTCACCACAATCCACTAAATGTTCCTGCCATATTCCAGTGTTTCCGCTCATTATATCTGTAAATATATGATATGTCGTATCTTTTCCAACATATACAGGTTGCTTAACGAAGTCATATCCATTGGTTATACAACCATAAACGGCTATTTTAACATCGTCTAATGCCTCACCAAAGTTATAATAAGGCTTATAATCCTTTATGGATTTTACATTCTTATTTATTTTCCTGTCTCCTGATTTTGCAAGAATTTTCTTTTTAATAAGCCTGTAGCGATCCCTAAAAGACAATTGCTTAAGACGTTTTATATTCCGTATCAACCTTACAATTGACGAATGATACAGCGCAAGATATTCTTTGTAAAATTCTTCATTTTTAATTATTTGATTAACATCCTTCATTCTATCATCTCCTTAAGTTCACAAAACCATCAAACGTAAATATAGGTCTCAACACTGTACTATATGGACTATAAAGGAAAGAGATTAGTGATAAAAGAACCATAAATATAAAAATAAATATAAGCTTGTCCCTAGAATACCTTGGTGGTGCTATATACCATCCGGTAATAACAAAAAGCAATGAATACCCCATCTCAAGAAATCGATGGAAATTTCTGTCTAGTATCAAGAAGGGTAAAGTTATTAACAATATCTCAATTGACATTCCACAATAATCCGTCACACGTCCTTCTGTTTGTGCTATTTTATTAGCCGAATACTTAAATGCTTTATTAGATAACAAATACTTTGATATAATAAAAGATATTAACCAAACGGAAAAGATGGCTATTATCCATGCTAAAGATGATGGCGTTATACTATCAATAAGGTATCTGTTAACCATTCTCGAATTAAGAAATAGGCTGGCGATACGCACAATATGGTTCATAAAAATTAGCATAATAATAGCTAACAATGCCGCAATGATAATAAAAATTCGTCTATTGTAATGCTTCCTTTTTACCAAAAGCAAAACTAAAAAAACCAAACAAGATGTATGAATGGTTGAAGCTAATACTACCAGGGCAATATATTTAACAATAGGTAGTTGCTCAGATGTAAGTAATAAACTATATCCAAGCAGAACTATGCAAAACCCTGTAAAGAACTTAAATTGAACCAATTGTATTACAGCTGGAAAAATTAAAAATAATCCAAAATACAGGTTTTCATTTGCCTTAAGTCTTTTTACCGCTACATGCATTATGAAGTAATTCACATATAGCATCAATAATACTAGCCCACGGTAGTTCAGACCAATCATGTAAAAGAGCTTATTCAAACATGTCCATCCGATTCCTGTAGTTTGAATAGCTATTGGAAAATCGACATAATTGACATATTCAAACAAAGGTATATAGTTTACCAAATCTGCATAATCCGAAGACGTAACAGAAAGGAATGCCAGTATTGATGCAGCTAAAACCCATGTGTATTTTTCTGTTTTTTTAATAAACAGTACACAGAAAACAGCTATAATATATGCAACAATCAACATCATTTATTATCTCCAAGTTTAGCTAGTGAGTTTTTAATAGCTTGCAAATAACCATACCCATACTTCTCATCCGGCTCAAGGTATCCTCCTTCAGCCCACTCATTCCAGGCAAAAACAAATACCATCTCCTGCTTGTATTCTTCTTTTGCTTTATGAAGTAGCTTCAAAAAAAACTTTTCAAAATCTACCGGGTTAGCATTTAAAACAACTAGACCTCGCTTGCCTTTCCTCGGTGTATTATCCCAATCAGTGAACGCACAAGGAACACTATAATTTGTATATGGCTTTGTATCGAGAATGTAGTTCCATAATGATACATAATCAAGTGACTTCAATTTAGACAGCACTTGAAGTTTTTCACGCAAATTAATATTAAAATTCTTTTCTATAAACAATAAAAATGCTTTTTTCATGCGTTGCAAAGACGAAATATTTTTTAAAGCTAAAGCCCAGTTTGGCTGGTATTCTATCGCATATTTGAAAAGATTATCATTTCTTTTATTACTTAAATAGTAACTAACGTTTTGATATGCATACTCAATTCCATCAAATCCATTTTCCCTAGCTAAGTCTTCCCAATAAGACAACATCTCTTCAAGACAGTCTATAAGTTCAGGTCTATAAATTATAAGCAAGGGTTTATTATCATTTTTTATGTATCTATCATCGTTAAAGTAATTTAGCAAATAAGTAAAATGCTGTTTCCATTCAATTTTTCCACCATAGGATTGCTGCATGATTATATCA
Organism: uncultured Bacilli bacterium; assembly: GCA_944363695.1. Classification (GTDB taxonomy): domain Bacteria; phylum Bacillota_I; class Bacilli_A; order RF39; family UBA660; genus Onthousia. The sequence goes on from CALVUW010000079.1 coordinate 3,743, forward strand.
GCAGACCCGTTGGCCCATGTGTTTGTCCAGCTTTCATTAGCCCAACATAGGCAAAAGTGAGTATCTAAGTCTTTTCTTGTCAAGAAATCCTCTACCGGTTTTTCCAACAGCTTTTTACCAGAGAACCAATAGTGATAGAAACAGAAGCCGTACACTCCGTACTTATTTGCCAGTTCCACTTGCCATTTCATTACCTCAGGATTGAGCAAATTATAATAGTTATCATTTAATGGTACTCTCGGTTGATAATGATTTGGGAATAAAGCTTTTGCTTTTTTTACATTCACCCATTCTGTAAATCCTTTGCCCCACCACTTGTCATTTTCTGGTATGGCATGAAATTGTGGTAAATAAAACGCTATTACTTTCATTCAACAGTCACCCTATTCTTTCTGTCACATAAGTTTTTATACATCTGAATGATTTTGTCGCAATGTTCATCAAACGTTTCAAAATGATCTAATAATATTGTATGATTTAATTGCTTCAATTGTTCTTTATGAGAAACGATATTCATAAGAGTTTCACTCAAATTCTCTTCATTTGTTATATATCCATTTTCACCGTCTCGAACTATATCCTTTGCTCCTAAAGTATCTGACACAAGAACAGGAACACCGTAACTTAATGCTTCTCGAACAGTAAATCCAAAAGTTTCATACCATACACTCGGAGCAACTAAAATATCTGTTTTATCCATTATTGATTCTAGTTGAGAATACTCATATCGGTCACCACATTTATGTATATACTTCCTCTCTATAGCTGAGTCAGTAAATATATTTAAAACGAAACTTGCATCCCGTTTGTAGATTTTATCTAAGGCATATATTAGTCTTTCAAACCCTTTAGCAGCAGTTGCCGGACCGAGATAGGTGATTTGAAGCTTTTCTAAATCAAATGCCTTTTCTTTTCTATGGTCACTAATATCTCTATGAGTTATGTTAATTATTTCACCGTTTATAAGAGGAAGTTCTCTGTGAAATACATACTTAGATATTGAACTATTAAAATGAAACCAATCAATTTTTGAAAATATCCTATAATACTTGCTTTTAAGCTCCTTGTAATAGCTTATATCGAATGTTTCTTCATTAACGGGAGCATCATCCGTATGTTCTATTTTACTTTTTGCATGGCTCTTTATAATAAGAAATAATTTGTTCTTTCTAAGTTCACAAAATAACTTCGAATGAATTATAAATGTTTTCTTTTTTGAAAATGCGTGAATATTGCACTTGGGACAATCTTCACATGAATCCCAGTGTTCACATATTTTGTTGTTATATATAAAGGTTTGCTTTGTACATAGTCCAAAATAATCATGAGTAGTATACACCATTGGAATTCCCAATTCATTTGCAGCATCAATAAACTCTTCATATAGTCCCATTAAAGTATGAAGATGAATGATATCTATTTTATTATCCTTCAGGAAAGTTTCCCACAACGATTTAGATGTCTTTCTTTCAAGATAATCCTCGTCCTTTAACCCAAACAACATAGGCAAGCTGAGTGGATTAATTATAGAGAATATTGCCATTTTTCCTTTATTCTTTTCCCTTTTTATTTTAACTTCTTTATTTAGTATATTATACTCCCCTGGATAAAGAAGCATTACATTATTATCCCTTATTTGACTTTTAGCAAGATCATCTACATATT
>CALVUW010000080.1 GCA_944363695.1 uncultured Bacilli bacterium
TACTCTATCTAAGAAGTAGGAAACCTTGGAGGCAACGACAAGGACGAAATAAAATTTATTTTATTTCTTATGTTCTTGAATGTTTTATACTGTTTTTAGGAGATGATCATATGGAAGAGTTATATTTGGTAACAGGAGCGGCCGGTCATTTAGGCAATACAATTGTCCGAAAATTATTAGCTGCTCATAAAGAGGTGAGAGCTTTCATAATACCTGGTGATAACATGCCCCTTACATCCGATTTATTAACTGTTATAGAAGGGGATGTATGTGATAAAAAAAGTCTAAAGCCTTTTTTTGCCAATCGTGGTAATAAGAAAACTTATGTTATTCATTGTGCTGGCATTGTATCGATTGCTTCTAAGTATCAACAAAAGGTATACGATGTGAATGTTAATGGAACGAAAAACGTGTTGGATCTATGTCTAGCTGAAAAAGTTGATAAAGTGGTTCATGTTAGTAGTGTTCATGCCATTGCTGAATTACCAGCTGGTCAAACGATTAAAGAAACGTCTACATTTGATTCTGATAAAGTAGTTGGTCTATATGCTAAAACAAAAGCAGAGGCTTCTGCTTATGCTCTATCTTTAGCGGATAAAGGGCTTGATATTTCTATTGTTCATCCTTCCGGTATTATTGGCCCTTATGACTATGGTCATGGTCATTTGCAACAGTTGATTATTGATTATATGAACCATGGGCTCACTGCTATTGTCAAAGGGGGGTATGATTTTGTAGATGTTCGTGATGTAGCTGCTGGTATTATAGCTTGTTGTCAAAAAGGAAGAAAAGGAGAATGTTATTTATTAACGAATCAATATTATAGTGTTTTTGAAATCATGAAATTATTGCATGAGATTACAGGAAGAAAAGAAATAAAAACAGTATTACCAATGTGGTTTGCTAAAATGAGTGCACCTCTTGCTGAAATCTATTATAAGATTAAAAAACAACCACCATTATATACGTCATATTCTTTATATACATTGACTTCTAATGCTTTGTTTTCTCATGAAAAAGCAACGAAAGAGTTGAACTATCAGCCACGTCCTTTACAAGAAACGCTGCAAGATACAGTAGATTGGTTAGTAGAAGTTAAGAAGATTAAACCATATAAAAAATAATTTACTTGCTTTTTATATTAGATAATATTATGATGGAACAGAAAGGAGAAAATATGCTAGAAGTTAAAAACATTGTAAAATATTATGGTAAGCATAAAGCGGTTGATCATCTATCTTTTTCGGTAGATGCTGGGGAAATTTTTGGTCTATTAGGTGAGAATGGTGCCGGTAAAACAACAACTTTCCGAATTATTATGGGACTGCTAGATGCAACCAGTGGAGAAGTGATGCTAGATGGTAAACCGATTGATTATAGTATGACAGATCATATTGGTTTTGTAACTGAAGAGCGAAGCTTGTTAACAAAACTAACGGTAAAAGAACAAATTATTTATTATGGTATTTTAAAAGGAATGGATGAAGATACCATTATGGTAGAGTTGGAAAAGTGGTTAAAACGATTTGATATACCGGATTATATGGATCGTAAAATTAAAGAATTATCAAAAGGTAATCAGCAAAAAATTCAATTTATTTCAGCAGTGATTCATCATCCGAAATTACTCATACTAGATGAACCATTTTCAGGACTTGATCCTATTAATGTAAAAATGTTAAAAGATGCAATTTATGAATTACAACAAGAAGGTTGTGCTATTATTTTTTCATCTCATCAGATGGAATATATAGAAAATTTTTGCCAAAAACTAATTATTTTGGTAAAAGGAAAACCGGTTGTTGATGGTTATTTGAAAGATATAAAGAAGGCTTATCGTAAAAAGACGGTTTTACTTCGAGGAGAAGATTTGCCTTTTGAAAAGATTGAAAAAATACCAGGTGTTATTTCTATTAAGCCGATTCGTGATGAATATGAACTAAAAATTACCGATGAGCAGGTTGCTCCTAAGATTTTTGCGGCAATCAAGAATAGTAACGTTACAAAATTTGATGTAACCGAACCAACTTTAAATGAAATCTTTATTGAGAAAGTAGGTAATGTCCATGAAAAATAAATTTTGGTTTTTAACAAAAGTAAGCTTAAAAAGAAAAGTCGGTTCTAAGTGGTTTGTTGTCGTTAATGTTTTATTAGCTATTGCTATTATTGCTTTAGTGAATATTAATTCTATTATTACCTATTTTGGTGGTGATTTTAATCAAGAAACAGAAGTCTTAGTAAAAGATACAACAAATCGTGCTTATGATGTTTTTCAAGCAAATATAATGGCTGATAATAATACTGATACTGAAGAAGAAACTGGCAAAATTACCGTACAATCTATTGTAGATGATGAAGAGACTATTAAGGAAAATTTGCAAAATGATCAGGTCTTAGTTATCTTAAATGAAGATGATAATCAATACCTATCAGCCCAAATTATTAGTAATGAAAAAATCGATACCCTAACTTATCAAATGTTAGTCCAAAGCCTTAATCAGACGAAAACTGCACTTGCCTTAGAAGATCATCAAATCGATCCTGCTGTATTATCTGATATTTCTAGACCAATCACTGTAGAACGTCTCGTATTAAATGCTGATAATAATGCCGATGAGAATACAAATTTAATTATGAGTACGGTGTTTCCAACGATTATTTTACCATTTTTTATGTTAACGATTTTCTTAGTACAGATGGTAGGCGGAGAAATCTGTGAAGAGAAAACGACAAAGAGCATGGAAATTATTATTTCTAATGTTAGTCCTCAGGTTCATTTAGGATCTAAAATCTTAGCCAGTAATTTATTTGTTTTGTTGCAAGGATTTTTATTGGTCTTGTATGTGGTTATAGGCCTTGCTATTGGAGGTATTTTTGCTGGTGGCTCTTCGTTGCCAGGTGAGATAGCAAATGTTTTAACAGAGCTAGGTGCAACTGGATTGATGGATAAATTAGTTTATTTGATTCCATTAGCCCTTATTCTCTTAATTTTATCTTTCATTGCTTATTCATTAGTGGCTGGTATTTTAGCATCTATGACTACTAATATGGAAGATTTTCAACAAATTCAAACACCTATTATGTTATTATCTTTAGCAGGGTATTACTTAGCAATTATGGCTGGTATGTTTGAAGGTTCACCTTTATTACGTATTTTATCGTATGTACCATTCTTATCTTGTTTAGTAAGTCCGTCACTTTTAATGATGGGTCAAATTGGTATTATTGATGTTATAATCGCTATTGTAGTGTTAATTATATTTATTGCCTTCTTAGTAAAATATGGTTTAAAAATCTATAAAGTTGGCATTTTAAATTATTCTAATGAAAAAGTATGGAAACGTTTTGCTAAAGCGGTAAAAACGAAAGATGTATAAAAGGAAATAGAGATATTTCTTTTTTATTTTTTACGTTTTGTGTTACACTATAAAAGAAAGGTAGCGTGTGATATGAAACATAAAATTGTAGTTATTGGTTGTGGTAACGTAGGGCTTAGTTATGTCGAAAAATTAAGTGCCCAAATCAATTTAGCAGCTGAAATTGTGTTAATTGATTTAAAAGAAAATGTAATTAAAGGAGAAGTGTTAGATTTACAACATGGTTTAACGTTTGTTGCGAATCAAGTAGAATTACGCGTAGGGGGTTATGAAGATTGCCGTGATGCTGATATTATTTGTATAACAGCAGGTATTGCTCAATCACAAAATGATCGCTTAAATGATTTAGAAAAAACCAATGTAATTATTAGAGATATTATAAAACAAGTGATGGCCTATCATTTTCAGGGTATTTTTTTAGTAGCTTCTAATCCTTTAGATGTTATTACCTATTTAGTAAGTTATTATGCAGATTATCCGTATCAAAAAGTAATTGGTACTGGTACGATGTTAGATACAGCTAGATTAAAAACAGAGCTTGTGAAAAAATTAGCGGTAGCACCAGATAGTATCACCGCTTATGTGTTAGGAGAACATGGTAACAGTCAGTTTGTAGCTTGGAATAATGCTAATATTGGTTTGCAAAATATTAATACATTGTTAACAAATTTAGAAAAAGCAGAGTTAGAAGAGACTACTAGAGGTATGGGAAGTACGATTATTTCTTATAAAAATCATACCGATCATGGTATTGCTTATTGCCTAGTGCGATTAACGATGGCTATTCTGACAGATGAACATTGTATTTTTCCGGTTTCTAACTTTCATGAAAAATATGATGTCTATATTTCCACACCGGCGGTCATTGGAAAAGGCGGCATAGAAAAGCGCATTGATATGAAGTTAACAGCCGAAGAGGAAGAAAAGTTAGCAGCTTCCGCTGTCATTATTAAAGAAGCAATCGGAACAGTGTTACCCCCGGAATTATATTAGTAAATAAAGGAGAAAATTATGAAAAAAGCAATATTAGTAGTTTTATTCGTAATGATTGGAATTTTTACTTTAACAGGTTGCAATAAGCAGAATCAGTTTGAAGTAGGCGCTGTGTCAACGATTGAACCTAGTAGTCAGAAGGTATCATTATCTATCAAGAATAATACATTGACTAACAATGGTACTACTATTATTTTAGCTAATAATACAGATGAAGATGCTACTTATGGAAGCTTTTATGCCTTAGAAATAAAAGAGGATGGTAACTGGCATCAGATCAATGTGTCGGTACTTTTTAATGATATAGCTTATACTTTAAAAGCTGGAGAAACGAAAGAAATAGAGATAAACTGGAAAAATGAATATGGTAGTTTAGCTAAGGGAGAGTATAGAATTATAAAAGATATTTCTTTTGCCAAAGCGGATGGTACTTATGATGATTTTTATGTAGCAGGTGAATTCAGTATTAACTATGATTAAATGTATAATAAAAGAAACGACTTCGGGATAGGTCGTTTCTTTTTAATCAATTTGGTGCTCGTATCCGGACTTGAACCGGAACTCTATTGCTAGAAGTAGATTTTGAGTCTACCGCGTCTACCAATTCCGCCATACTCGCAAGCTAAATTTATTATATCATAATTTTTGGTTGTTTCAATAGTTTTTCGAAATTTATAGGAAAGTGCTGGTAATAACTGGCTAAAGTA
>CALVUW010000081.1 GCA_944363695.1 uncultured Bacilli bacterium
ATGAAAAAGCAGCTATTAGAGCAGAAGAACAAGTTAAAGCTACGATTAATGCTGGCGCTCGTTTAGTATTTGGCGGTAGAAGAAATGGCGCTTTCTTTGAACCAACGGTTTTAGATGATGTAACTCGGGATATGGATGTAATGAAAGATATGGAAATCTTTGCTCCTGTTATCCCAGTATGTACGTTTGATACCGTTGAAGAAGCAATTGAAATTGCTAATCAAAGTCGCTTTGGCTTATGTGGTAATATTATGACTCGTGATATGAAAACAGCTTTTAAAGTAGCCAATGAACTCGAAGTAGGTGGTGCTGTTATCAATGGCTCAAGCTTTTATCGAGCTGCTGAAATGCCATTTGGTGGTTGGAAACATTCTGGAATTGGTAATGAAGGAATTTCAACTACGCTAAAAGAAATGAGCCGAACCAAAACAATCGTATTGAAAAATATTTTAGATTAACAAAAGAACTCAAAAATACTTGAGTTCTTTTTAATAGGTCTGTGTTAATAAGATTTGAAAGGCTTGATATTGTTCTTCTTTAGTCAATAATAAATAACTTTTTATTTCATTATTTTCTAATAATACATGATAATAAGTTGTAGGATTCATCAAACAATCGATGGTGACCTCAAAAAAATCTGCTAATAATTTAATATTAGTAGCCCGTAAGCCTCTACCGTGAATTAAATCTAATAAACTTGTGTAGGGAATATCTACTAGCTTAGCTAATTGATAATAGCTACGAATTTGTTTTTTCTCCATTAGTTTTTCTAATACCTCAATATTCATTTTGTTACCTCCTTATGTTCATTATAAAAATGCTTTTTTAAAAATACAACGATTTAAAAAAAGTTTTGTAATTCTCGTATTGTTTCTATCATTCGCTCATGCACCATTACCTAAAAGAAACATATAATATTTTGAACTGAAAGGAGGATTTAGTTTGAAAAAAACAATTGTGTATATTGGTATAGCATTAGTAGTGTTTGCTATCGCTTGTGCTGTTTTGTTTAGTTTCAACCGTTCTAGTGAACCAAAAGACGATGAGATGACTAATGTAAAATTAGCAGAAGTAGCACATACTATTTTTTATGCCCCTATGTATGCAGCGATTGAAAATGGCTATTTTGAAGATAATGGTATTAGCATCGATTTAACTTTAGCATCAGGTGCTGATAAAGTAAGTGCTGCGGTATTATCAGGAGATGCTGATATCGGTTTTGCAGGAAGCGAAACAACGATCTATGTTTATAATGGTGGTGAGAAAGATTATTTAAAAACATTTGCTCAACTAACTCAAAAAGATGGCTCATTTCTAGTATCTAGAGAAAAAATAGAAGATTTTACGTTAGAAGATTTAAAAGGTAAAACGGTAATTGGTGGTAGAGCTGGTGGTATGCCGGTTATGACTTTCGAATGGGCTTTACGTGAAAATGGTATTGACCCAGATAACGATTTATTTGTTGATACATCAGTCGCTTTTGCAGCGATGAGTAGTGCTTTTATCGGTGGACAAGGAGACTTTGTTAGTTTGTTTGAACCAAATGCCCTACAATTAGAGCAGGAGGGATATGGATATGTTGTAGCAAGTATTGGTGAATTAGGTGGTGTCGTACCATATACATCTTACTTTGCTCGTGATAGTTATTTACAAGAAAATCCTGAATTGATTGAGAATTTCACTAAAGCCATACAACAAGGCTTAGATTTTGTTCACAATAGTAGTGATGAAGAAGTAGCGGAAGCAATTTTACCACAATTTCCAGATACATCTTTAGAAGACTTGACAACTGTTGTGGCAAGGTATCGTTCTATTGATGCTTGGCCGGAAACAACAGAATTTAAGGAAGAATCATTTGACCACTTACAAGAAATTATGCAAGCAGCTGGTGAGTTAGATAGTAAAGTTCCATTTGATGAACTTACTTATCAAAAATGAAAAAAATCATTTTAACATTATCACATCTTAAAAAAAATTATCAAGAGGATAGTGGAGAAACAAAAGCAATTGAAGATATTAGTTTAGAAGTAGAAGAAGGAAAATTCATCTCTATTGTAGGACCTTCTGGCTGTGGTAAAAGTACCTTACTTTCTATTTTAGCCAACTTGGAAGTAGCCTCAGGTGGCACCTATACTTTTGAAAAACCTAGTGTTCGCATCGCTTATATGCTTCAAAAGGATAGTCTGTTTCCGTGGCGTACAATTTTAGATAATTGTCTGTTAGGTTTGGAATTGCGTAATGAACTGACAGAAGAAAATAGGAATTATGTTCTACACTTATTAAAGACGTACGGATTAGCTGATTTCATTGATAAATATCCTAATAGCTTATCTGGTGGTATGCGGCAGAGGGTTGCTCTCATTAGAACTTTAGCCATTCATCCTGATATTCTATTATTAGATGAACCGTTTTCAGCTTTAGATGCTATGACACGTGTTGCCTTGGCCGAAGATGTTTATAACATGATTAAAAAAGAAGGAAAAACGGTATTAATGGTAACGCATGATATTGGTGAAGCGGTTAGTTTGTCCGATAAAATTGTCGTTTTAACGAAACGGCCTAGTACGGTTAAAAAAATTTATGACATTCATCTAACAGGAAAATCAACTCCTATTAAAAATCGTAAATGTAAAGAATTTAGTGAGTATTATGATGCGATCTGGAGGGATTTAGATGTACACATATAGTCAAGAACATAAAAAGTATCTAAAAAGAAAACGGAAAGATAAATGGATTATTATCAGTTGTCAAATTCTAATTTTAATATTTTTTCTACTTCTTTGGGAAGTGGCTGCTCACTATCAATGGATTAATACGTTTTTATCTTCTAGTCCCAGTCTTATTGTAAAAACCTTTTCATCTTTATTAGCAAACAATGATTTATTTACACATATTGGTGTTACCTTATATGAGACAGTAGTTAGTTTTGGAATTGCTACTATTCTTGGCCTTATTATTTCGATTTTGTTATGGTGGTGTCCACGAATTGCTAAAATTGCTGATCCCTATTTAACGGTTTTAAATTCACTACCTAAAGTAGCGCTGGGCCCTTTAATTATTATTTGGGTAGGTGCTAGTACTAATTCTATTATCTTCATGGCTTTATTAATTTCTATCTTTGTATCTATTATGAATATTTATCATGATTTTGTAGAAACAGATCGTCATTATATCATTTTATTAAAAAGTTTAGGGGCTAAAAAAAGAGATATCTTTTTTAAAGCAGTATTACCTGCTAATATCTCCAATATCATTAATAATTTAAAAATCAATATTAGTATGGCTTTTATTGGTGTTATTATGGGAGAGCTATTGGTATCGAAAAAAGGTTTAGGTTATTTAATCATGTATGGCTCACAAGTATTTAATATCAATTTGGTAATTTCATCTGTTTTTATCTTAGGTATCCTGTCTTTTTCTTTCTATTATCTTATTTGTTTATTAGAAAAAATAATTCAAAAAAAGAACTGTTAACATTGTTAGCAGTTTTTGCATACCTTGAGTTATTACTTAAACACTAATAATATAATATTATTTAAATATAGATTAGTTGAAATTGTTGTTCAGCTTTTTATTTTGTTTTTTTCTGCATCCTATAGATTTACTTTTGGCAATTTGATACAATATAAGTGGTGATAACATGGGATTTTTAGACAAATTAAAAGCAAAATTTAAAACAAAAGAGACAACACCTAATCAAGAGGAGAGTCTACAAGTTTATGAAAAAGGATTAAGTAAAAGTAGAAAGCAGTTTTCGTCACGATTAAGTGATCTAACGAAAAAGTATAAAAAAATAAATGCTGCTTATTTTGAAGAGTTAGAAGAAATTCTTATTATGGCAGATATTGGCGTTAATACGGTTATGGATTTTATGGATCGTTTACAAGAGCGGGTCCGTAAAGAAAAAATAGAGGATCCAAATGAATTGAAAGAAATCATTGTAGATGAACTATTTATTATTTATGTTCATGGTGAAGTTTTATCTACCAAGTTAGCCGTTAACAAAAATGGTCCTTCTGTTTATTTGTTTGTTGGTGTCAATGGAGTTGGAAAAACAACGACCATTGCTAAAATAGCATCAAAATATAAAGAGCAGGGGAAAAAAGTATTATTAGTCGCTGGTGATACGTTCCGTGCTGGCGCGACAGAACAGCTACGCCTATGGAGTGAAAGAGTGGGCGTATCCTTTTATGGAAAAGAAGAAGGTGTTGATCCAGCTAGTGTCGTTTATGAAGGTATTAATTTTGGCCTAGAACAACAAGTAGATATTATTTTAATTGATACAGCTGGTCGTTTACAAAATAAAGTTAACTTAATGAAAGAGTTGGAAAAAATTAACCGTGTCATCGGAAAAATCATTCCAAGTGCACCCCATGAAACATTATTAGTGATTGATGCGACCACAGGTCAAAATGGAATTTCCCAAGCGAAAGCCTTTCAAGAAATAACCCCTCTAACAGGTATTGTGTTAACGAAACTGGATGGAACGGCTAAAGGAGGGATTGTCTTAGCCATTAAAGAAAGTGTGAATTTACCAGTTAAATTTATTGGCTTAGGTGAAACGGCTAAGGATTTACAAGAGTTTGATATTGAAAAATATATCTATGGATTATTTAAAGATTTTATGGAGGATTGATATGAAAAAAAGTATTACAACTATTCATCCACAACCACAAAAAAAACAATCATCTAGGATTTCTGTAGGTTGGGTATGGATTCAATTTTTATTAACAATAGCTTTAGTTATTTTAGGAATTGTTACTATCTTTCAGCCTGAATTGTTGCTGTGGTTTCAATTATTACTAGGTATTACTCTGTTAGATATGGGATTAAATAATCTTCTTATTTATAAAAGAAAATATGTAACATTGTTATATGTTGCCGTTGGTGTGATTATTATTGTCTTATTTATTTTAAAACTAGTAGTAGTCTAATATGGAAGAAG
>CALVUW010000082.1 GCA_944363695.1 uncultured Bacilli bacterium
GTTAAAAGAACAAGTTTTACCTCTTTTTGAGTTGTTTGATTATGATATATTTTGATTGATTTGCCACCAATGGTGCCCCAGAAATAATTATATTTTTGTTATTTCTATATTTTATAAGGGAAAAATTGGGTATAAGGTCTTCACAACAAAAGTTTTGGAGACCATTATTATACCATTTAACTAATCCCCTAATAAATTAGACAATTGAATTGTATCATTTTTTATCTTTTTAGTAAAGTGAAAACTATAAACTTCTATCTAATTACGCTAAATTTTAAAAAATTACTATAAAATCATTGACACGGGAGCTGCTCCCTAGCGTATGATAAGGATGAAAGGAAAGATAGAGATGAATAAAGTATTATTTATGAATTTTAGTCCTAATAAAAATGGGAACACTTATAGAATAGGAGAAGAATTATTAAAGAATCAATCGCATGATACTATGCAAATGGTAGACTATAAAATTTATCAATATGGCCAAGTATATGAAGATGATCAACTTGAGGAAGTGTTTGCTAATATCCGTATGGCGGATACGCTTGTGATAGGGGCACCTGTTTATTGGTATACGGTAGGTGGTATGTTAAAGACTTTTATCGATAGACTTTATATGTTACCAGAAGCTGAATATTTAAAAGGGAAAAAATTATACTTATTTGCACAAGGATCAGCACCAGATGAGAATACCGTTAAATCAATAGAATTTTTAGCAAATAGATTATGCTATTTTATGGAGATGGAACTAAAAGGTGTAGTAGTAGATCGTTCTGATGGTAGAAAAATATTACAGTCAATAGTAGTCGAATAGAAGAAAATATGAAACTTTTGAAACGTAAAATTTGTATTTTTCTCGTGATATTTGTAATAGGGGTGATTCTTATAACTGGATTTTGGTTTGTTACTAGAAAAGATAATAACGAGGTAAATACGATAAGCTCTTTTACCAAAAAATCTACTATTGGTGATGTGATTCATAATGAAGCATTTAGCGGCTTTGGTCATTTAATATTTCCTGTGGATAGAAATTATGATTTGAATACCACCTTAGATAATATAGATGACATATATATTTGGTATAATTATATTGATGATAATACAACGGTAGATATTGTTAATTTTTTGAAAAGCGAAGCTGATAATGGCCATCAGATTTTTTATCCTATTTATACCGAAGAGGAAATGAATCGTGATCCTGATAAAAGAAATGTTGGTCTCTTCTTTTTTAGAGGAGAAGAAAATACTAAGACAGCTATTATCAATGCTGGTGGTGGTTTTATGTATGTAGGAGCTATGGTTGATAGTTTTCCACATGCTTTAGAACTGTCTCGTATGGGTTATAATGCTTTCGCTTTAATCTATAGGCTAGATGCTGATCTTGCCATGGAAGATTTAGCTCGTGCTACGGCTTATCTTCATGATCATGCTCACGAATTAAAAATTGATATGTCAAGTTATTCTGTTTGGGGTGGCTCTGCTGGTGGAAGGATGGCTGCGTGGATCTCTACTTATGGAACAGAAAGTTTTGGAGAAAATAAGAATGGAACAGTTTTAGATACTCGTTATATACCGGATGAAATAGATAAAGTTTCTGCTACTCCCAATGCTGTTATTATGGCTTATTCTTTCTATGGAAGACTTTCTGTTGCTGATTTATCCGAGTCTACTTTTAAAGACTTTGATCTACCTCCTACGTATTATGTTTATGGCACAGAAGATCCCTTCTATCGTCAGTTTAATGCCCAAGTAGATTTATTAGAGCGTTTAAATAAAAATATTGCATCACAAGTTCTAGATAATTATCCACATGGCTTTGGAATTAGTGGAAACTGGGCGACGAAAGTAGATGACTGGTTAACCTCATTATAGAACTAGTAGCATATCTAGTTCTCTTTTTATCGCCAAAATATCAAAAATACATATAGTATATTAGGTGATTTTATGTCAAATTTAGTAGCTTATACTAGTAAAGAACTTGATTTATTAGCAAGATTGATGCGGGCGGAAGCAGTTGGTGAAGGAGAGTATGGTATGCTTATGGTTGGCAATGTGGGTGTTAACCGTGTGTTAGCTAACTGCTATACGTTTAAAAATATTACGTCCATTACCCAAATGGTATATCAGAACCCAGGAGGATTTGCTGGAATTAACAGTTCTCTTTTTAATAGTGCTTCGACGATTAAAGAAAGAGAGCTAGCTCAAAGAGTTTTGAAAGGAGAATACTATTATCCAGCGACTAATTCGTTATGGTTTTATGCACCAAGTGGTAGTGCCAATTGTATAGCTTATTGGTATGATCAGCGTTTAGCAGGAAGATTTAAAAATCATTGTTTTTATCAACCAGACCCTAGCATTTGTCCACCACTTCATTAAATAACTAATGGTGGTTTTCAAAAGATAAATAATGTGATACACTGAAGGTAATAATGGAGGCAGTATGCGTAGGAAGAAGAAAAATGTTGGGGATATTCGCATTAAACCCAAAAAAAGTCGAAAAAAGAAAATAGTCATTAGTAGTATCATTATTATACTATTGATCGCAGTCGGAGTTAGTGTTTGGTGGTTTACTCAAGATCAGCCACAAGGCGATAAGAAAGAACCGGTAGAAGAGCCTAAAAAGCCGTTAACTATTGTGGATGAAAATAGTAATCAACGTCCAATCGCTGTTATGATTGATAACAATGTTGGCACTACTTCACATGCTGGTTTACAAGATGCTTATATAACGTATGAAGCGATTGTTGAAGGGGGACTAACTCGTATCATGGCTGTTTTTAAGGATCGAACAACTAGTTTAATTGGACCGGTTCGTAGTTCACGTCATTATTTTTTAGATTATGCTTTAGAAAATGATGCTTTATATGCACATTATGGTTGGAGTACCTATGCTCAAAATGATATTAGTGCTTTACATGTTAATAATATTAATGGACTATATGTTTCAGGCCCTTATTGGCGAGATAGTTCCATCGCTGCACCCCATAATGTATTTACTAGTATCGAAAAATTATATGCCAGTGCAGTGGATTTAGGATATGAAACCACATCTAGTCAATGGCAAAATTTGAATTATACAACCGATACTGTGGATTTAACAACTTTTGAGGATAGTACGATTACTTGTGAAGAGAACGAAGAAGCTTGTAATAAAAATCCAAATTTAATAACAGCAAATAAAGTTACGATTCCTTATTCCTATAGTCAAGAAAGAAGTTATCAATATGATAGTACTACCGATACCTATTTACGTTTTATGAATGGTAGAGCTCATACGGATAAGACCACAGGTCAACAATATAACTATAAAAATGTTATTATCATGAAAGTAAATAATTTCTCTTTAGATAATGAAGGTAGACAAGATTTAGATACAACCGGAAGTGGTGATGGTTATTACCTAACAGGTGGTTATGCACTACCAATTACTTGGCATAAAGCTTCCCGTACTTCGAAAACTACTTATACCTATTCAGATGGCAGTGAAGTAAAAATTAAGGATGGTAATACCTTTATTCAAATAGAACCAATCAATCAAATACCAAGTTTTGAATAAACTATCTGTTTTAGATAGTTTTTGCATGATAAAATAGAAACGGAGTGATAAAAAATGGACTTTATTGAAACAATCAAAAATAGAGTTAGAAATTATAAAAAAACAATCGTTTTACCAGAAGCAAGTGATATTCGGGTGTTAAAAGCGGCTTCCATTATTAAAAAAGAAGACTTTGCTACTATTTTGCTAATTGGTAACCAAGAAGAAATTCAAACGTTAGCGAAAGAAAATGAAATTGTAATCGATGGTATTACAATTATTGATCCAGCTTGTTATGACCAAAAAGAACAGATGATTCAAAAGTTTTATGAGTTAAGAAAGCATAAAGGCATGACAGAAGAACAAGCCGCAACAATCTTGATGAAAGATTATTTATATTTTGCCAATATGCTTGTTAAAATGGGATTGGCTGATGGAGTAGTTTCAGGAGCCATTCATAGTACAGCGGATACTTTGCGCCCTGCGTTGCAAATCTTGAAAGTAGCAGCAGATACAGAACTTGCTTCTTCTTTCTTTTTGATGGATGTACCAAATTGTGAATATGGGGAAAATGGCTTATTTGTATATGCTGATTGTGGACTAAATCAAAATCCTAATAGTGAAGAATTAGCATCCATTGCTGCTAGTAGTGCTAAAACGTTTCAGTTATTAGTTGAAAAAGAACCTAAAATTGCGTTTTTATCACATTCTACATTTGGAACTTCTCATTGTGCTGATGTGGATAAAGTTGTAAAAGCTGTAGCTATTGCCAAGGAAAAATATCCAGAATTGTCTTTAGATGGAGAAATGCAACTAGATGCAGCGATTGTTCCTAGTGTCGCTGCTAAAAAAGCTCCTAATAGTCCGGTCGCAGGGCAAGCGAATGTGTTAATATTTCCTGATTTAGATGCTGGCAATATTGGTTATAAGCTAACTGAAAGATTGGCACATGCTAAAGCGTATGGTCCCATTACCCAAGGATTATCAAAACCAGTAAATGATTTATCGCGTGGATGTGACGTCTTAGATATTGTTGGAGTCGTTGCTATTACTGCTTTACAAGCACAATAATAAAAGCCTATACAACTATTGCTCAATAACATATAGTACAACAAGGTGGTGCTGTGGAAAAAGTAGTGTTTAATATTGGCCCGAATAGTTTTACAACTTCCGCTTTCATAATCGGTTTGATATTAGTACAACAATTATCAGCGGAAGAGCAAGATAGTATTGGTAACTGGTTACAATTAATTGGTTTAACGATGCAAACGTATGCTTCACAAGTAAGTACTTTGAATGCATCGGATAAAGAAAGTAACTCTTGTGATATGGAAACCTTAAAAGCCACAATACAAAAGATAGAACATGAACTAGAAAAATTTTCAAATCAGTCACATGCT
>CALVUW010000083.1 GCA_944363695.1 uncultured Bacilli bacterium
TTGCCTTCCTTTTTTACTGGCGCTATTTCGCAAGCATTACTTCCCGTCATCTCAAAAGCCACTAGCCATCATCATGATCAATACGCCAAAAAGAAAGTCAAACAAGCCATTTTCTTTTCATTACTAATTGGGCTACCCATGACTATTTTGTTTATACTAATACCGGATGTTTTTTTACAAATTATTTATCATACTAGACAAGGTGTACCTTATATGCGTTTTTTAGCACCTATCTGCTTACTTCAATATATTCAAGCGCCCCTTAGTGCCACCCTCGATGCAATGGGACATAGCAAAGATAACTTTAAAGCAACATTAATTGGCACCTGTATTCGAACAATTGGCCTATTCTTATTTTCTTTACTACATATTGGTTTATGGGGCCTGTTGCTAGCGACAAGTCTCAATATTATCTTTACGACGATTTATAATTACTATCAAGTAAAAAAAGCTTTTCAGCGCTAGTTTCACGAAATTTTCAAAAAAATCATGTATAATACTACTAGAGGTGAAGTGTATGTCCCAAATAAAAGTTTTGATTGTCGATGATGAGGCCGATATTCGTAATGTCATTAGAGAATATGCAGAAAACGAACAGTATAAGGTCACTGAAGCTAGTAATGGTGAAGAAGCTTTAGAGCACTTAGAACAAGAGCATTTTGATTTGATGATTTTAGATATTATGATGCCTAAACTAGATGGTATTTCACTGCTAGAACAATTACCAACCAATGTAAAAGTACCAACTATTATTCTATCGGCGCGTGATGATGAAGTAGACAAACTAACTGGCTTTGATAAAGGAATTGATGATTATGTATGTAAGCCTTTCTCTCCTCGGGAATTAGTAGCGAGAATGAAAGCCGTATTGCAAAGAACCCATCCTACACTATCGTGTTATCAATATCAAGATTTAGTCGTTAATTTTACTGAACATACCATTAAAATCGATGGACAGTTAATATCGGTTACTCCTAAAGAATTTGAACTACTAACCTATTTCATTCATAATAAAAAAGTAGCTATTTCTAGAGAAACTCTTTTAAACAAATTATGGGGATATGATTTCTATGGCGATGATCGTACCATTGATACACATATAAAAATGTTACGAAACAATCTAGGAAAATATCGTGATTTAATTGTAACAGTACGCGGTGTCGGTTATAAATTTGATGATGAAAAAGCATAGTCTAACCAGTAAGATTTGGAAATACCTGGTTTTATTTTCATTAGCAATTCTACTATTTTTATGGTTATTCCAAGTTATTTTTATCAATAAATATTATGAATGGACCAAAACCAGACACATCAAACAAATCGCCCAGGAATTATTAACCAGTGATACTGCTACTTCTATTTATGAAACTTTAGATCGTATTTCTTATCAAGAAAATATTAGTATTGAAATTACAACAGCTGATGGCAATGGATTATATGCCTCTAATGGAAATTTCAACTTATTTAATGACATTAATACGTTTAAATATCAATTTATTGAAAGTGGCCTATCTGATTATACCTATATCTTTGAGAACCCTCGTTTTAAAGATAAGAGTATTACCTATGCTGTTAAATTAAATAATAATCTATTCGCTTTTATTTCAACTTCACTAGAACCAATTGATTCAACCGTCAAAATATTGCAAGAACAACTTTTAATCGTTACCGGTATTGTATTAATCTTAAGTTTTGTGATCGCTTATTTTATTTCTCGTTACCTATCTAAACCGATTATCAAAATTTCTAAAGCCGCTAGTCGGATTGCTGCCGGCAAGATGAATACCACTTTTGAAAGTGATAGTGATATTTCAGAATTGATTGCCCTAACGGATGCTTTAAATGAAATGAAAACAGAGCTTTCAAAAACAGAAGAACTACAGCGAGATCTAATAGCCAATGTTTCTCACGATCTGAAAACACCACTAACTATGATCAAAGCCTATGCTGAACTAGTCCGTGATATCAATTATAAACAGAAAGATAAACGAGAAGAAAACCTAAACATCATTATCGCCGAAGTAGATCGTATGACATTACTAGTCAATGACATTTTAACGCTTAGTAAAATGCAAGTAGCACTAGATACCTTGGAACTAGAAACATTTGATCTTATTGCCTTAGTACAAGATATTATCAACCGATTTATGATTTTTGCTAAAAAAGATGGTTATCGCATCCTATTTGAACATACCTCTCTTACCTCCGTTATAATAGAAGCAGATAAAAAGAAATTAGAACAAGTTATCTATAATTTAATGACAAATGCAATTAACTACACAGGAAAAGACAAAACCGTTACGATTGCTATTACTAAGACGGATACTACTTATCATGTTGAAATTAAAGACAGCGGCAAGGGCATTGATCCTAAAGATTTAGATCATATCTGGGATAAATATTATCAAGATAAAAAACACCATAAACGTCAAGTATATGGCACCGGATTAGGTCTATCAATCGTCAAAAATATTCTTATTTTGCATCAATATCCTTATGGTGTTACTTCCAAAAAAGGAAAAGGTACTTGCTTTTCTTTCGACATACCAATAAAACCAACGGACTAAGAAGTCGTTGGTTTTATAATGCTAATATATTTATCTCCATATTTTCTATATTTAATCAACTCATAACCATGAGGAGGTTCGACTTTACTAGGATCATTACTTTCTAAAACGATCCACCCTTGATCAGTTAATAATTGATAGGTATGAATCAAAGTGAGCGCTTGGTCAATATAATCGGTCTCATAAGGCGGATCTAAAAAAATCAGCGTAAACTTCCGACCTTGGAGTTGTGCTAATATCTTTTTAAAATCACCTTGATAAAAAGAAATTTTTTCTTCTATTTGTAATAAAGCTGCATTTTTCTTCATCACTTGAAGTGCTTGATAATTTTTATCTACTAGTACAACTTCCCTTGCTCCCTGACTAAGTGCTTCAAACCCTAAATTGCCACTACCAGCAAACAAATCAAGACAAATACTATCTGTTAATATCGGTTGCAACATCGCAAATAAGGACTCTTTTACACGATCCATCGTAGGCCTTGTCCCCAGTAAATCATAGCCAGCTATTTTTTTCCCTTTATATTTACCACTTACAATTCTCATCTTCTACACCTCTTATCCGTTTCCATTTAAAATTGATTTGAAAAATTAATATATTTAATTCGGTTTCTAATTTTTTATATTGTTGATAAAGTGGATAAGCAT
This sequence comes from uncultured Bacilli bacterium, assembly GCA_944363695.1. Taxonomy (GTDB): domain Bacteria; phylum Bacillota_I; class Bacilli_A; order RF39; family UBA660; genus Onthousia. The sequence goes on from CALVUW010000083.1 coordinate 3,215, forward strand.
AAATCTTTTCTTTTAAACTCATAGATGGATTAAGACGATATTCTGCTAAAAGTTGTTGTAAAGTAATATCTTCATTCACTTGTTTAGTCAATACTTTTACATCCTTAATTAAAGGAGATTTCTCTAGTGTATCAAATAATTTTTGGTATTTTTCCCAAATATCCATCATATATATCACCAAAATCATTATAAAAATAAAATATTGGGATTGTCAAATGAACATTATCGTCTTATAATTAGTCCTAACGAAACGAGGTATACTTTTATGTACAATTTAAATGAAAAAGAGCAGCAAATTTATCAAAAATTGCAAAAATACCATATCTTACTGCGTAAACAATATCACCAATTACTAACAACAAAAGATGAGACTACTATTTTGGACCATATTTCTTTAATTCGTGAGGAAGAGAAAAAAATATTAAATTCAATGAGTCCGTCTCTAGCTAGGAAACTATTTTTAGAAACGGCTAGACAAATGAAATTACCCTTAAGTTATTGTGCAGATACTTCTTTAATTGGCACGTCTAAATATCCGTTTAATAGAAATAATCGAATGCTAATCCAATTATTACATCGATTAGAACAAGATGATAATACATGGATAGAAAATATTGATATTAGTGATTATACTATTTCCTATCTATTTACCAACTACTATCCAGAACATTTTAATACATCCCTACTTCATCCGTTTCGCCTTGATATAGCAGAACGTTTTTTAGGATTAGTCCATGAAAAAGAAACAGATATAGCAAGGTATCGCCAGCTAACCTATGGTTTTTTCTTTACTTATCCAGAACTATTAGATGAAGCGATGGCCAAAAACAGAATTATCAATCGCCAAAATAGTCAACTTCTTGCCAATCGTTTTGATAGCTTAATTAACGTTTCCAAAAAGAAATATTTAGCTGGATATAAACAAGATTTGATTGCTCATCCATTATATCGTAGTCTAACTGTCCTAAGTTGCATCGATGATGAAAAATGGGATAAACCAAACTATCAAAGAAAAAAAGATGAATATACGCTTTATTTGCAAACATTATTAGAAATGTTAAGCCTTGAAGAAATACGAGACAGTGTTGCCGAAGTGTATCGTTTTTCAGACTATATAGGAAAACCTTTCAATAATGTTCATAATAACAAAGCAAGCGAACATATTTATCAAACGATTGAACATGTCGCTAGTGAAAAAATATTTAAGAAAATCAAATAACTCTCTTACAGACTAAAAGAGAGTTATTTTATAATATCCACTACACTCTGTAATAAAGAAATGGTACGGGAAATGTCTTCCATCTTATCCATAGTAGTAAGACGATACTGATTTCTCATTTCTTGTTCCATATCACGTAAGGCTGCTGGATCGCGATTTAATGATTTATACCAATAAGAATGTTCTCGCAAATAACGATACAAATTCGGATCATTTTTAATTTTCATCTGAACAGGAATTTGCATCTAATCCTCATAATATTTATAAAGAGGGCGTTCTTGATAATTAGATGTTGTATCTTCTTGTTTACCTGGACCAATTTCCTGTAATAAACCGATCGCTTTTTGTAGGCCATTTACCCCGCGTTGTACCGTTTCTAAATCTAAATTTCGTACCATTGATAATAACTCATTCATCGCAAAAGAACTCTTAGTCGCCACTTCTTGGTTACTAGTCGTACCAGTATAAGAAGA
>CALVUW010000084.1 GCA_944363695.1 uncultured Bacilli bacterium
GGAAGAAGTACTTTATTATACTATGCTCTATGATACGTATGGTGAGTTGCTAACAGATAAACAACAAAATTATTTTCAAGAGTACTATTTTAATAACTTATCATTAGCAGAAATTGCCGAAAATAATCAGGTAAGTCGTAATGCCGTTCATAAACAAATTAAAGAAGCTTTGCATAAATTAGATCATTATGAGCAAGTATTGCAGCTGGTTGAGAAAAATCGTCAATTAGAACAATTAGTAACATTAATTGAAGATAAAAAGTTGCAAGATAAATTTAAAAGTATTATAGAACAGTAATAATATGATATAATGAAAAAGAGTAGAAACGGGGTATAGTTATGTTTGATAAAATTGTATATATGAGTGATCAGGCTGCTAGTATTAAATTAAAGGAAGATGTACCATTAACTATTAATTTAATGAATTTACATTTAGTATTTGAAGATGCAGATAAAAAAGTATTAGCAGAGGTGGATGATATCACAAATGGTTTGGTAAAAGCGCGCTTTTTAGGAGAAATTGTAGGCGGTAAGCTAGTAGGTGGCCTTTTGCGTAAACCTAAGTTGGATGCTAGTGTACGCGTAATTGAACAGCAAGAAATACCCATGATTGTTGGAGAGAATAAAGTGGGTAACTTATTATTAGGTGTCAGTCCATTTTATAATGATTATCCAGTTTATTTAGATGTCAATGGTTTCTTTAGTAATCATTTTGCCATTTTTGGTAATAGTGGTAGTGGTAAGTCTTGTGGTATCTCTCGTATCATACAAAACATGTTTTTAGATAAACGCTTATTTCCTTATCGTGCTAATATTTTATTGTTTGATTCTTCTGGGGAATACTATCAAGCCTTCAAGAATTTAAATCAAATTGATCAAAATTATCATTATCGATTTTTAACTACCAATGAGACGGAAGGAAAAGGTGAACCGCTACGCTTACCTGTTTATCTATTAAACGAGGCTGATTTAGCCTTATTATTGCAAGCGACAGAACATTCTCAATTACCAATTATTGAAAGAATGTTAAAACTAGCTCGTATTTTTGCCCAACATGATATGGATACCAACAAGTATAAAAATCATTTGATTGCTAAAGCGATTATGACTATTTTATATACGAATCAAACTGCTCCTAATAAAAGAAATGAAGTTTTCTCTATTTTAAATAGTTGTTCAACAAATGAATTTAGTTTAGAAGCACCAGTTCAAGGTATTGGTTATGTTCGTAAATTTAGAGAATGTTTTTTAATTGATTCTCATGGTCAATTCTCAGAAAGCGTATTACTAACTGATTATGTCTCTAGTTTTATTCATGATGAATATGATAATTACGAGCCGAAGAAAGATTGTTACTATACATTAGAAGATTTAGAAAAGGCCCTTAACTTTACCTTAATTAGTGAAGGTTGGTTACGTAATGAAAATACTTATGGAGATGCGATCACCTTAAAAGTTAGGTTACATTCTTTGCTTACTTCTTCTAATGCTAAATATTTTTCTAGTCCTACTGGTAGTTATATTCCGCTTGAAACCTACTTATCTTCTTTAGTTATTAATGGCAATCAGAAATATCAAATTGTTAATATTAATTTAGATGATGTGGATGATGATTTTGCCAAAGTGATTACGAAAATTTATTCTCGGCTTTTATTCGAGTTTACGAAAAGTTTGCAACCACGTGCTAGCATTCCTTTCCATATTTTAGTAGAAGAAGCCCATCGTTATATTCAAAATGATACAGATCGTTTCTTGTTAGGCTATAATATATTTGACCGAATTGCCAAGGAAGGAAGAAAGTATGGCTTGATTTTAGGACTTATTTCGCAACGGCCGGTAGAATTATCTGACACAGTTATTTCACAGTGTTCTAATTTTCTAATTTTTAAGATGAATCATCCTGTTGATGTAGATTATATTAGAAAAATGGTACCGAATATTTCAGATGAAATTGTGGAAAAGCAAAAAACTTTACAAGCTGGTACCTGTCTTGCGTTTGGGCGGGCTTTTAGAATACCACTTATTATCAAATTAAAAATGCCAGATCCAGCTCCTGGTAGTGGTAACTGTGATGTCGTTACTATTTGGAATGGAAATCAAGTACCCATGACTAGTCAAACAACTGTTTCTAATGCTGATAATGTTGACTTACTATAATGTTTTATAAATCATGATGGAAAGGAGAGAAGATAATGACTATATTAGAAAATAAAGAAATGCAAGTTTTATTAAGCCGTTTATTAGAAAACAAATCAACTTTTTATAAAGAATCGACGGTTTCTACTAAGTATCAAAAATATGGTTATAACCAATATTCATTCTTTATTGTGGTAGATTTTTTGATAAAATATCAAATGATTATTACTGATGAAAGTTTATTTCCAACGTTACAAGCATCTCTTGCGTCTTTAGTGGTCAATTATACTTCCCATCAAGAATTAGTGACTTCTCTTCAGAGTCTATTAGGGGATCTTGTAAAACAACAATTACAGCTAGAAAATAAAATATCACCAGCTAACAAAAGAGAGATTCTTTCTTATATTTATGATCGTTATATTGTTCATGGTTATTTCTTTTATAGCTTTTCTTCAAGGCAAAAAGATGAAGTCATGAAAAATGGTATCGATCCCAAAGATATGCAAGAGCCAGCTGCTGATATGAAAAAAATCGCGTATATTTTTTCGAATCATAAGTATGATCATTTTGTAGAAAAGGAGATGTTGCAATCTAAGAATTACATTTCCCTAACAGATTCTCCTGCTCTTGCGTATTTTTACGCGTTGAATGTGCCTACTTACTTAGCAAATCTTAGTGCTCTTAGCGAATGTTATAGCCAGGCAAAATATGATCATGAGGCTTATTATCGAAAAGATTTTGAAGCTTGTTATCAAAATCTTAAAACGTTATGTCATCATATTCATTGTAGTGATAAAGAAGAAGAAAAAGTATTGTCAACGTTTGAGTGCCAATGGAACATGGCAGATGCTCCTACTTTAGTACCTTGTATTGCTTATATTAATCGAGCTAGTCTTCATAAAGACTATCTACCAGAAATAAATGAAATATTAGACCGTGTTGATGAAGAAGATTTAACAATTTCGATTGCTAGAATTATTGATAGTCGTTATCCGGTTTTAAGAAGGTATCAGTCATTAGATCAGAATGAATTTCGAGTAGAACTTTTCCCAACCTATAATACGATTAAACAATCTTTATCAGAAGAGTTAAAGACAGTTGAAGTAGAGTCTTTATTTCCTCCGGGCAGAAAGATTATTCCTACTAAAAAAAGACGGTATCAATTCAGTTATGGATATGCCACTGCTTTGGTACTATTAATCTTATTTGTGATTAGTTTGGCTGTAGTTTTATTTCTTATATTACGATATATGGGAGGATAAAAATGGAAGATGTAAAAATTATTTTCATGGGTACACCAGAATTTGCTGTACCAATTTTTAAAGGATTAGTAGAACATTATCATGTTGTTGCAGTTGTAACACAACCAGATAAATGTGTTGGAAGAAAACAAATTATGATGCCATCTCCTATTAAAGAAGCTAGTGCTCTTTATAATATTCCGGTCTTACAGCCAAAAAATATTAAAGAAGAGTACCAAATGGTGTTAGATTTTCATCCAGATCTTATTATTACCTGTGCTTATGGTCAAATTTTACCAGCTGCTATTTTAGAATATCCTAAATATGGTTGTATTAATGTTCATGCTTCTTTATTACCGAAACTACGGGGTGGGGCGCCAATTCATCATGCTATTATTGATGGATATCAAAAAACTGGTGTTACCATTATGTATATGTCTTTAAAAATGGATGCTGGTGATATTCTAACGCAAGCAGAGACAGCGATTAGTGATCAAGATACATTAGAAAGTTTAAGTAAACGATTAAGTGAAATGGGAAAAATGTTGCTGTTAAAAACTTTGCCTGATTTGTTAGCGGGCAAATTAGAAGCAAAAGCTCAAGACGAGAGTGAAGTTACTTATGGATATAATATAACAAGAGAAGAAGAAAAAATAGATTTTAACTGGTCAAAAGAAAAAATAGATTGTTTAGTGCGAGGTTTATATCCACACCCTGGCGCTTATACGACTTTGGACGGTAAGATTATGAAGGTTTATAATGTACGTTTAGGTCATCGTGAATATTTTTCTACGCCTAATGGAACCATTGCTGATTTTGAAAAAGATGGTTTTTGTGTTGTAGCCGGTGGAGAAGAAATTATTATTACGGATATTGCTATAGAAGGTAAAAAACGTTGTTTAGTGAAAGATTATTTAAATGGAGTAGATAAGGAAAAATTACGCGGTAAGATATTGAAGTAGGTGAAGTAGATGGAAGAAAAGAAAAAGGCACCAGAAAAAACAAATGTATTAACCATATTAAAACAGTTATGGAAAAGTCCTAGAGGTCGTTCCATCCTATATTTAATTGGCTATGCTATCTTTTTTGCGGTATTAATTGTTACCTTACGCTCTCATTCAGCTGATTCTACCAAAAATAATATGGACTTAATGGGAGAAACCGTTTATGCGAATTACAAGTTGGATGGCATTGAAGCTGGTAATTATTATTTTAATCGAACCGAAACGATCAATGGCATAACAACGACTTTTGAAGGCAAGCGTAATAATGATCGTAGTGATGTTATGATGTCACGTAATAACCAATTAACCCATTATTTTATGTATGGTAGTATTGTAATTCAAGAAGTAGGAGAAGCCTATCAAGTGGCTGTTCAACCTTATCAGTATCCAAAGCTTGGAAATTATGCCGCTATTCAATCTATGCTAAATCAAGCCACTTTGATTTCTAAGACAGATTACAATGAAGCTAATACGATTTATCATTATGAAATTAGTACGACTACTTTAAGTCA
>CALVUW010000085.1 GCA_944363695.1 uncultured Bacilli bacterium
TTGATTTTAAAACTTTTTGAGCTCCTTTAGTTTCTTGATTTTGTTTACCATTATTCATATTGTTACTTATTTTTTCTCTAACACTTTGCTTTTTAGTAGTCTTAAACTCAGTGATTAGTCTAATAGAGTTCATTATATCTGATTTTGTAGTAGCTCCCTGCTCAACTGCTTGTACCATAGAGTCATTTGCTCTTGCAAGTGCCTCTTGTCTACAAGATAAAGTTTCATTAGTATGTTGAATACTTTTCTTTGCTCTTTCTAATTCAAATGTTTTTTCCTTATTATTTTTTACTTTATCATTACTTATTTTTTCAATTTTTTCAACTATTTGATTATCCCTTTTAGTTGCTTCTTCATTAAAACTTTCGCTAGTATTTTTCATCATTTCTGAAATACCAAAATACATTGTGTTGACGTCAGTATTATCTGGTATATGTGACATGTAACTTTCCATAGCTTGTGTTATTAAATTGGTTTCATAAGTTAAAGCATTTTCTTGTCTTTGATTAAATTTCTCCTGTAAAATAGGATTGTTCTTTCTTGCTTCAACAGGATTATAATCTTTACCTACCATATTTAATTTTGATATATCTATAATTTTTTCTGCTTGTTCTTTTGATGCTTCCATCTCTGCTAATTGGATTGGATTGTGAGCATCTACACCATATAAGACCTGCACTCCGGATTCTGAAGCAATTTGCCAAAACTTCTGATTAGGATATCCCTGATTCTTTTCTAATCCTACAAAATTTAACTCAATAGGTATTCCAATTTCTTTTGCTTTATTACAAATCATTTGACTTGCTAACACAGAGTTATTATCAAACACTTTCTTCGCTTCATCAGTCTTTATAGAATCTCTAAATTGCATAAATATATCAGGATGAGCAACTATATCAAATATTCCTGAATCCATCGCATCACATAACATTTTTGCATATTCTATTGGATAATTAGGATTATTTTTTTGAGTAACCCTATGCAATCCCTCAGATACATAATGTTGACCTAAAATCATGTAATCAACTTTTTCTCTCAATTCACCTAAATATGCTTCTTTCATAGGGTCATATTCAGCTTCAAATCCACAATTTATTTTCATATCAGGATTTTGTTGTTGTAATTTCCTTATGGATGAAACATATTCATCAACATCAGCAATGTTCATTCTTTGATTATCATCTTGATACTCTAATTCAGTAAAAGGTACATGATCAGAAAAGCCTAATTGTGTTATACCATTTTGTTTAGCCATAGCCACATATTGTTCATCAGTAAATGTTCCTGCATGACCGCACCTATTAGTATGAGTATGATAATTAAAACTTTGTGCTGAATTATTCTTTACTAAAGTTTTATTTTTAGGTTGCATAGACTCTGTATAATTACCACCATGTAATGTTTCAATAGGAGGTAAACCTTTTTCTATTCTCTTCTCATTTTCTAAACTTACTCTAAAATTCTGTTTATCTGTTTTACTCCAAATAGTAAAGCCTCTAATACTGTGCTGTTCTTTTAATTCTTCAACGCAATCATATATATCATTAATTTTTTCTTGTCTTAATTTTTCTATTTGTTCATCAGTAAGATTTTCCACACCCTTTGTCATAGCAAGATCAAATTCAGTTATTTCGATAGGCAATCCAAATTGGCTTAAATTAATTATCATTTCTCTTATTTGTTCTTTTGTTATATCATTATCAATATGCATTTGACTACCAATACTATCAATTAACTTAACACCATGTTCTTTTTCATATTCCTGAATTTGTCTAATTAATTCACCATTTGCCTGTATTTTTCTAGGATCTATTAAATTATCATCATTAAACATAAAATCAGTATTAGGCATATTCTTTCTTGCTAAAGCAATAATATCACATAAATCTTTAACATCTAGATGCTTTAACCAACCAGATTTTACATTATCATCAACAACACCATTTTGATTCGCATATTGTTCTTGATTAATATCACCACGATACATATAAGGTTTATCACTATTAAGTGGAAATCTATTTAATAATTCATTAAATACATCAATACTTCTAACAGTAGAGCCATATCCATTTTCCATAACAAATTTAGCAGTAGCATCTACATAACTTGTTAATCTTTGCTTTACCAACGCTTTATTTTCTTCTGTTTTATCTAATCTATATAATTTTTCTGGACAATCCATATAAAAGATCAAAGCATTAAGTCTAGCTTGTTTATTATTGTCCTTAACAAAACCTAATGATTTTTGCAAATGTCTAAAATCAAAAGTTCCATCTTGTAAAACAATGTTTCCATATTTAGCGTCATCATCTATTGTTATCGAATTATATTTATTTTTTATTAACTCCAATAAATTTTTTGAAGCTTCCATAGTAGTACTCTTTATACCAGATTTTTCAACAGATGAAAAATCTCTAATAACTTCATATATATTATGCACTTTTTCTCTTGGAAATGAAGAATTTAATTTTTCAATAACTTCATCACTATTTGATGAAGAAGAAAGTACTTGATCTAAAGTAGAAAGTTCTGAATCTGATAATACCCCTGAATTTCTTAAATATTGTACTTTACCAGATAAATCTAATGATCTATTTGCATAATAATCATTTTTAGAAGTCAAAGAAGATAAATATGTATTAAATACTTGTTCCTTTACTTCATCTAAACTTATTTTTGAAAAATCAATATTACTTAAATCAATATTAATATTTGAAATTTTAGAAAGAGCATTAGCTAGTTCTTCTTGAGTATTTGAGCCTGCAATCAACATTAAATCTATATCTTGATTATTTAAGGTAATACCATTATATTGCAAAGGTAATTCATCAAGTTGTCTAGCATCTCTTCCTTTCTCTTGCATTTGCCTTAAATTTTCTAAATATTCTCTTACTAAATCATCTATTTCTTTAGTTATTTCTTCAATAGGTTTTGTACTATCTGAATATCTATTTATTAATCTATTAACTTGATCATTAGTAAATGGAATATTTTCTTTTCTAAAACTATCTACATAATTCATTACATAGTTAGTAATATATTCCTGTTGATTTTCCATAAGTACACCTCACTTATCTTTACTTATAATTATATCATCAATTAAGGGAATTTTGTGAACTATATTTAATATTCGCTGTACTCTATACCACTCTACTTGATTAATCAATTAGAGTGTTTATTAATATAGAACTACCATTATATTTGTTTGGCTGTAGTTTTGGTGGATTTGTAATTTTAAATAAGTTAATACACAATGATACAAATATAGAAAAAACAATGTCAATGTGTCCAGCTATTAATTTTTGTGAGATTATGGAACATAAATCAGGAATGTCACTTGATTATTTTAATACTAATACATTTATGCCTTTGTATAATAATATTAAAATATATAAGGATACCTATCTTGAATTAAAAAAAGGCAATGCCAATATTAAACATTATAAATTTCACAATATTTCAATAATTCATGAAATACTTGATAAGACTGTATTATATAAAGATATTAGTAATTTTTGTAAGAAAAATAATTTACCTCTGACGACCATTGAAAATGGAAAACATGAACTATGCGATTATGACTATAAAATTATTAGCTTTTTACTAAAAAATGTTAACGACTAGTATTTAAAATTAAAAGAGTAAAAAACAACTCCTTGTTAAAAAGAGTTGTTGACTCACTTAATCATTTACGGTTAATTTATCTAATAACTGATCTATTATTTTAGTAGGTCCTTTTTGTCTTAAACTCTGTAAAAACTGATTCGTATTTTTACTTTGTGGTAACATATAACCCGCTTCACGCATTAAATCTTCGATAACTACTTTATTAGAATGAATACAAGCCTGATATAATTTTTTGTCTTCATCAGTTGCTTGCTCCAATAAATATTTTAGGATTTTAATCTCTTCAATCTTTTGATTAGCTACTTCAAATAATGCCTGAATTACTTCTTGTTGTTTTACCTGTTGAGCAGGCATTTTGTTAGGAAGCATGGTAATGGCTCGAGCAGGACAAGCGGCTGCACAAGCACCACAGCCAATACATTTATCAAAATCTATTTGACCAGTTTCCGTATCAGCAGCACCGGTTGGGCAAACAAATAAACATAAACAATCTTTAGAACATAACTTTAAATTCCGATAGGCATGACGTTTTTCCATTTATTTTACCTCCAATATCTTAAAACTAGGGACCTTACAAATCGGACATACTGCTGGTGGCGTATCACCAACAAAAATAAAGCCACAAATATCACATACCCATATTTTTGTATTTTTAAGGTATTCAATTCCGTGTTCGGCATATTTTTCTAGGATCATTTTCATAACATTGGTCGTCTTAGAAGCCCAGGTTAATACTCTCTTAGCGCCCCTATCTTCACAATGATTAGCAACTTCCATAGCTACTGAAATACTAGAAGCCTCCTTATTAACTAAATCTTGTAACTCGTTAAAAGTTCCACTTTTGTCTTCTGTTTGCTGTTCATAATAATCGGCTAGTTCTTGAAAAAGAGCTTGTTCTTCCTCCATATATTGTTTTTCACAGCCTTTAGCAAGATTAGAACAAATATAAGCAATCTCATAAGCTGATAAACTTCTCATATCTTCATCTACTTCTTCAAAATTAGCAACTTCCTTTGGTTCTGTTGTAACTTTTTCTTTAGGCTCTGTTATCTCCTCAAACATTGACTTCGGCGCACCACATAGAGGGCAAGTCCAATCAGCCGGTAAATCTTCAAATTTAATCTTTTCTTTCGCATCATCATAAATATAGCCACATATCTGGCAACGGTACTTCTTCATTTTTTCTCCTTATCTATCATTACTATATCATTTTTAAATTTAATACGCAAACTAAGAAAATTAAAAATCTTTTTTCA
>CALVUW010000086.1 GCA_944363695.1 uncultured Bacilli bacterium
GGAATATAATATTTTCCAGTAGATTCCATACATACATTTTGGCAGTCGTTATCAAGTAGCCAATTTCTAAATGAGATTAATTGATTATTAAAGGTAGAGAAACGTTTTTTGTAGTATTTAGGCAATGGTCCAGTTGAATCACAAATAACAGCGACAATAAAAGATTTGTGCACATCAACGCCACATGCTTTTGGATAAATAACTTCCATAAATAAATCATTCCTTTCAAAAAATTTTGAAAGAGTGAGTTGTCTATGTAGGTAACACTAAGAATTAACTAAAGTCAATGATTAATCTACAGTCTTGAAAGGACTACTTATGTGTGCTTGAAACACCTACATTTGCACTGCTTAAAATGCTGATTTAATCCTAAGGAGTTACAGGAAATCTGCAACTCCTCCTACCGTGCTTTGTAGTACACACTCCTTCAAGATGGATATTATAAAATTAAAATAAATTTAGTTCAAGGTTTTCATACCTATGTGTGCCTTGAACGGAGTGAAAGGAATGAAGCTTAAAATGAAAAAATTAGATACAATATCTATTCAAGACTTAATATTAACTCAGAGTAATGATGCTGCAATATTTTATACACCGGAAGAAACAGAGCTGCATCAAAGAATGGTTAATGTTTTATCAAGTCAAGTGGATCAAAATGAAGTAAAGAAAGAACAAGTAAAAATATTAAGATTGCAAAGAAGATTAGAAAAAAGTAAAAGAAATACTAAATAAGTCGAGATTTTCATATCCCGACTTTTATAATTATAAATAGAATTTTAATACAATTTCTTCAATAGAACTTTTTAAATTATTCATAAATCCACCCATTGAAGTTGGTCTTTTTGAGAAAGTGATTTTTCCTTCTTCCACATGTTCTTTGCATATTTTAAGTTTTTCTTCTAAAGTTTTTTCATTAAAAAAATGGCTCCTTTCAAAGTTTAAGAATATTTTTATTATACATTCTTTTTCTAACTTTTTGAAGCCACTTCAATTTTCTCTGGAGCGGTTGTCGAAGATATCTACAACTTTTCACTTCTTTAACGATTTGATATATAAAATATCAATCTCTAATAATATTCTACCACAAATTATGAAAAATAGTTCAAAAAAATAATAAAATAGTCATAATTCCTTTATATCCTAATAGAAATATGATAAAATTAAGATAGTCGAGTATCTAAAATGATACTCTTTTTTTTTGGAAAGAAGGTACATATGAAGAAAAAAAGATTTAGTGAATACAATAACTATAAATATGACTTGTCTAAAGATACATGGTTTAATCCTGTTGTAGAATGGGATTCTAAACTTTTTATTGACCCTTTATTACTAAAAAGAACTAGTATTAAAGAGTTGAAAAATTGTTATCAAGAATTAATTGAATTTTTTAAAAATGCTTGTATTACATTAAAAACAAAATCAATACCAAAAACATTAGTAGAAAATATGTTGAATTTTAGAGAAGTAGAAGAAGCGCAACTAGGATATTCTTATGATAGCAATAAAGGTAGTGGATTTTCTGGACTAACTGCCTTAAAATTCTTTGAAAACTTTTCTAAATACGTTGATTTAAAAATATTTAATTATGATGAATTAGAAGAAATTACTTTATTTGAAGAAAATGTTGACCTTGACAGAATAACTGATATGATACTGTCTATAACAAAACGCTATTTTATTGCTTATAGTTGTAGTATTGCAGAAAAAGAAGGATTCCCTTTAGATAAATTTAATACATTAACTCATTTTAATTTTGATGAAATGAGTTGGATATCTGAGATAGTCGAATTACCTTATATAATTAACAACGAGAATAAAAAAGTTCCTGTATTATTAGTTCCACATTCTATTTTAGTTGGAGAATTACATTATAATTCTGAAAACTTTATTACTTGGCTATGGAATAACGAAACGGACTATGTAAAAGATACATTTGAATATAATATAAAAAAAGAATTAGAATCCAACAAAAAGGAAATTATAGAAAAAATTATAGAAAATAACGATACTGACCTTTTTAAAAGGTTTGGTAATGAACCAGTTGAACCATATGATTTACAAAAAGATAAAGATATAATTAATAAAGTTTATGATTTTGTTAAAGATATAAAAATAACAAATAATGATAGCAAAATTTCTGTACTAGAAATGGCTGATGATTTAATAAATGATATTGAACATGCTGTTCAAGATGAAAGAGGATGGAGTTTACTATTAAGTGATACAAGTATTAAATTTAGAGCTGAACCAATTATTTCAAAATTTTCACATTTAATTATGGAAAGAAAATCTGAAAGTTTAGAATTTGATTTAGATATCTCTCCAGAAACAAACAAAGGTAGAGGTCCAGTTGATTTTAAATTATCAAGAGGTAGAGAAAAAGTGTTAATTGAAATTAAAACATCTACACACCAAGAATTAATGACCTGTATAGACGACCATAAACAACTGCATCAATATATGAAACAGGAAAGTTGTAAAGATGCAATTTTATTAGTTTTTTATAATAAAGAATCCGATTTAGAAAAAATAAATGAACTATATACTAAAGTAGCAGAGTCTAATAAAAGAAATAATCATAATATGATGATAAAGACAATAAGTTGCATACCTGGTCCATCAGCATCAAATTTATAACATAAAACTTAAATTTATTGTAAAAAAATATAAAATATAGTGTATAATATATACTCGACGTTAAGGAAATAGGGTGCGTGCCACGTGCTTCAGCACGTAAACCCTTGTAGGGTTTAGAGACAATTTATTGTCGCATTAGAGTTGTTGTTCTATAATAGAGACTAAAACGAGGTGGACAATAATAAGAAAGTCAAGTCATGTGCAATATAATATAGAATATCATATCGTTTGGACAACAAAATATAGATATCGAATATTACAAGGTAAAATAGCAGAGAGAGCACGAGAGATAATAAGACAGAATTGTAATTGTATGAATGTAACAATAATAAAGGGAAGTATAGGAAAGGAGCATATTTATCTATTAATATCGTGTCCGCCATGTATATCAGTTAGTAAAATAGTACAACAACTAAAAGGAAAGACATCGAGAGTGTTACTCAGTGAATATAAAGAACTAAGAAAGAGATATTATGGACAACATTTATGGGGAACAGGGTACTTTTGTAGAAGTGTAGGAACTGTAACAAGAGATATAATAGAAGAATATATCAAAAATCAAGATGATGAATATGAAGAAAACTTCAAAATTATAGGATAAAAAGTTGCAGCGAGTTTACTCGCAAAATTACTTCCAGTACAATGGAACCAAGCGATGTACTTTAGTAGGCGACAGCCTTTGGCAAAAGTCCATCTTGGCAAATGGTGTTAGTTAATACTCTTAATGTAATTTTCTAATTCTGATGGCTGAATTTTATGATTTAAATTTTTGATGTAGATATCAGTAGAATAATTAAATACAAGAAATGTTATATTTTTAATAATAACTTTATGAGGTCCAATATAAATTAAATTTGTTTTATCTAACTTTCTAATACTACCATTTATGATAGTAGGAGTAGTATTACAAAAATCACATATAAATTCTAATTTTTGTTTCAAACTTTTTTCCATTTCAATTTCTTGTTTAATAATATTAAGCATAAACATCATCCTTCCTTTAGGATGATTTCTTTGTATTACTTTCAAGCTAACATGTGGGAGTTCATAAACACAAAAAAAATCAATCTTTCGATTGATTTCTATATATCAATGTCCGAAGAGTTCGAACAGATTCGTCACTGGAGCAAGTGAGCGGAATCGAACCGCCGTCTCAACCTTGGCAAGGCATTTTATCACAGTTACCATTTATTTACTTATATTGCTACAATATTAGGTTTTATGGCTTAAAATAAGGAATTGAGTTTCTAAAAGGTAATTTCATTTTTATAGAACATTTGTGTTATTTTTAATCAAAAAATGGCACTAAAATTAGCATTTGGTACACATTTTGGTACATGGTGAAAACATCGGTAAATACTGGAAATTTTTGGTATTTTTGGTGTGTTTGGTTGTAGTTATTGAAGTGTTCAACATATTGGCACTTCATTTTTTGTGGCACAAATCTTGTTTATGGTTGGTTAAACGTTTTATTGATCTTTTGCTTGTATTTTTAAAAATTATAGTTTTAGATTTAAGTAAACAATTTTTTTGTGTTAGAATATGAGTAGGAGAATGATTATGAATATGCAATTAGACTTCTTACCAGTAATAGAAAATGACGACTTTGTATTAGAGTTTATTCCTAGTATGAGTTATGAATATGCTAAAACTCTTGTGGGTAAGAATATATTGTTTCAATGGAAACATGATGGAAATGTAATGACTATAACTGGTAAAGTTATGGGTTATAAAAGAAATAACTTATTAGTTTATAAACACTATGTCTTAATGCCAGTAGAAGATTTAGGTAGCACAAATAGTGATTATATAGAATGGATTTCTTTTAAAAATATTAATAACATAACAGAATTTGATGCTTTTATTCCTTACAGTTGGGAGAAAATTCCTAAAGATTGTTATCAAAATAAAATATGTAAAATTACTAATGTAAAGGAAAGTTCAATTACAGCATTAGTGT
This sequence comes from uncultured Bacilli bacterium, assembly GCA_944363695.1. GTDB lineage: Bacteria > Bacillota_I > Bacilli_A > RF39 > UBA660 > Onthousia. The sequence goes on from CALVUW010000086.1 coordinate 4,598, forward strand.
ATGCTTTTGATGGCTTTAATATTTATTATTTATATAAAAAATTAGTGGATGGGAAAGAATCTATACGTAGTGAATTTTATCCAGCTTTTCTTATAAAAACTATTGCTCCAACTTGTGCTTGTAAGTAAATTTAATTTTTGGTTTAAATAGAGTTGGAGGAGGTTTATGTGAAAAATAAAGAACAGGTATATGATTTAGGCAAAGAAGTTAAAATATTGTATTGTAATGTAGTTCCTTATATTTTAAAAGTAATGAGTAAAAATTGCTGGTTGCA
>CALVUW010000087.1 GCA_944363695.1 uncultured Bacilli bacterium
AAGGAAGTATATTTATGAAGAAAATTAATGTGTCAATCTTTTGTGACGAAATTAAAAATGAAAAACTTGATAATGGGCCATTCGGTGAAACTGAAAATTGGGATTATATTGGTGTATGTATTGTTCCAACCTCTAATATAAGAAATTTATCTATAGAATTAAACAATCTTAGATGTGGTGCTGGAAATAAATATACTTCCTGTAGTAGCAATTGCTCATACCATTATTCAAACCAAATTAAGATTCATTATCAAAAATATGATACAACGAATAATTTTAACATTGCAAATAGATGGTGTGATGTAATCCTAAATAATATAACACCAGGTAGATTTTATATGCATATATTAGGAATCAATTTAAACAAGCTAGATAAAAGTTATTTTAAAAATTCTGGTGAAGAAACAAATGTAGAAGAAAATATATATAATAGATTTTTTAGAACAGCTATTATTTATCCACTAAAAAAATATTTTAGTGATTACGATATTATAGAGATTGATGGTGTTTATCATGATACTGGTGATATGAAATATCATAAATACTTTAAATATCAACCATTACGATATATAGATTTAAATGATGATAAAATAGTTTGTAATTGTAATGAAATAACATTTTTAGAAACAAATCATCTTAATTGTTTAGATGATAAGAATACCATGCTTCAATTTATTGATTTATTTTTAGGTGCTAACTTTAATATGCTACATAATTCTTCTAGTCAAAAGAATAAAGTTGCTATTGCAAAAAAACTATTTCCAATTACAGATAGATTTATTAATAATCCTAACAATATTAATAGCAGATATTACAATATCTACAGTTTGAGCTTCTTTCCAAGAAAAAAACTTATTTCAAATGCATCAGAATTTGAAAAAGAAATTATAAAGAAAGATAATTTCTATACTAATAGAGAAATGAAATTGCAAATGAGTGGTCAATTAAGCTTATTTTAAAAATTTATTTCAAAAGTCTTTTATATTTTTTTAATATATGCTATCATTGTTATAGAAGTTAGTTGTATTAACTTATATAGTGATAGTTTCAAATTATCTTATCTATCGCTCCAATAGAAATGAAAGAGTGTTAAACTCTTTTTATTTTTTTATGGAATACATTGGTTTTACGAATTGTAAAGCCGTTATTAAGATATAAATGATTTGCAGCAATTTTATCAGAACTAGATGTAAGTTCTATATAAGTAATATGTTCTTTTAGGGCAATCATATCTAAATATATTAACATTTTAGTAGCAACTTTATGTTGCCGATAAAGTGGATCAACACATACATAATTTAGAAAATAGTAGTTTTCTCCCTTAAATGCGTCTTTTAGACAATCAACGTATATATGACCAATTATTTTATCTTCTATTGCAGCAATGATACTGAAACTAGTTGTAGTTGGTTCATATTGATTAATATTATCAAAGCAAGCAGATACTAATTGTTGAATTCCATCATAATCTTTTGGAGTTGCGACTCTAATTTCGATATTTTCCATTTTCAACCTTCACCTCATATATATAATTATAACATTGATTATCAGACTATCAATATAATGTTTATCTGATTATTATTTTGTCAAATATTAAAAAATATGGTATATTGAGGTAAATATTTTATTAGTAGTTTAAAGAGAAAGGCATCGATTAGATAGAAATAGGTTTATAAAGATGGTGAGATAGGGAGTATGAGTCTAAAAGTATATAATGTTTTAACAAGAAAAAAAGAAGTTTTTAAACCACAAGAAGAAGGAAAAGTTAAAATGTATGCTTGTGGTATTACGGTTTCTGGAGATGCTCATATAGGGCATGCTTATCAGGCGATTATATTTGATACGATTAAAAAATATTTAGAATACATTGGCTATCAAGTAACGTATGTTAGAAATTATACGGATGTGGATGATAAAATTATTATCAAAGCTCGACAGTTGGGCGTTAATCCGTTAGATTATGCGAATAGAATGATTATTAAAACAGATAAAGAATTATCAGCTTTGGGTGTACAAAGACCCACTGTTCAAGCTAGAGCAACAGAGTGTATTGATGATATGATCCAATTTATACAAAAATTAATTGATACCAAGCATGCTTATGCAGCTGATAATGGTAATGTCTTTTTTAGCGTTTCTTCGTTCAAAGAATACGGAAAACTATCTAATAGAAGTATTGATGATAGTATTTCGGGCGTTAGAAAAGAGATTGAGCCTGGAAAGTTAGATGATCGTGATTTTGCTTTATGGAAAAATGCTAAAGACGATGAAATATTCTGGGATTCTCCTTGGGGTCCAGGAAGACCCGGTTGGCATATAGAATGTTCTACGATGAGTATGAAATATTTAGGAGAAACTCTTGATATTCATGGTGGAGGTAAAGATTTAATTTTCCCTCACCATGAAAATGAGATTGCTCAAAGTGAATCACTTACGGGTAAACCTTTTTCTCTTTATTGGATTCATAATGGTCTAATTAAAATTAATAATCAAAAAATGAGCAAGTCACTAAATAACAGTATATTAATTGAAGATTTATTAAAGAAGTATAATTTTGAAGTAGTGCGTATGACTTTGTTAGAAAATCATTATCGATCAGATGTGAATGTAATAGATGGTATTTTTGAACAGAATGAAGAGAAAATCTATTTATTTTATAAATTGTTACATGAAATTGATTTACTAAGTTCATCTTATGAACCTGATAAATTATCTTCAGATTATCAAGAAATTGATGCCCAGTTTCGAACCGCTATGGATAATGATTTTAATACTTCAGTTGCTATTGCTAATTTGTATGAATATATTAATGTTTTAAATGGCTTAATGAGAAAAAAGGATATTGAGCGTTTGGTTAATATGAAATATGCTTTAGTAACGATTTATAAAGTATTGGGATTATTACAACAAGATCCTAAAAAAGTATTAGATGACATAAAAGAAAAATATATAAAACTTTATAATATAGATAAAGAAGAAGTTGAAAACTTATTAAAGAAACGAAAAGAATATAAAGAAAATAAAAATTATGAAGAAGCAGATAAGATTCGTGATGAGTTATCTAATAAGGGAATTATGATTAAAGATAGAGGTGCTGAAACTGAATGGGATATTAATATAATACCTGCTAAAATATCGTAATATTACTACTTGGCAAAATGAAAACTTTATATTATAATACTAATAAATCTGAAGAAACAGAGAAGTCGAGGAGTATGTAATTATCTCATTCTAGAGAGTATAGGTTAGGTGCAACTATACATGAGGGATTGCAGAAGGTAGCGATGGAGTTTTGTCTCTGAAATAGTAGTAGGAGATAACACAAGCCAGGTGTTAGCGGGCATTAAGAGACTAATTTATTAGTAACTAAGGTGGTACCGCGGGAAAACTCGTCCTTAAATAGGAGGGTTTTTTTATTTTGAAAGGAGAATAATTATGCTAGATAAGAAATATGACCATCATGCAGTAGAAGCAGGTAAATATGATACATGGCTAAAAAAAGATTACTTTCGATCAGGAGATACTTCTAAGGAGCCTTTTTGTATTGTCATCCCGCCTCCTAATGTCACTGGCAAATTGCATTTAGGACATGCCTGGAATACGACATTACAGGATATTATCATGCGCTATAAAAGAATGCAGGGATATGATGCATTATGGTTACCAGGTATGGATCATGCCGGTATTGCGACGCAAGCTAAAGTAGATAAAAAACTAAAAGAAGAAGGAATTAATCCTCGTGAGATGGATCGCCAGGAATGGTTACAGCAAGCTTGGGCCTGGAAAGAAGAATATGCTCAAAATATCCATGAACAGTGGAAAAAACTAGGCTTATCCTTGGATTATCATAAAGAACGTTTTACTTTGGATGAAGGGTTAAATAAAGCGGTTAATCATGTGTTTGTCTCTCTTTATAATAAGGGATTGATCTATCGAGGAGAACGCATTATTAATTGGGATCCAGAGGCTATGACTGCGCTTTCTGCAGAAGAGGTTATTTATAAAGATGTAGAAGCAGCATTTTATCATATTAAATATTATTTAGAAGATAAAAGTACTTATTTAGAGGTTGCAACAACACGACCTGAGACATTATTTGGTGATACAGCTGTTGCTGTTAATCCAGAAGATGAACGCTATCGTTCTTATATTGGTCAAAAGGTTATCTTACCAATTGTTAATAAACTGATTCCTGTTATCGCGGATGAACATGCAGATCCCAGCTTTGGTAGTGGAGTAGTTAAAATTACACCTGCCCATGACCCTAACGATTTTGAAGTGGGGAACCGTCATCACTTGGAGCGAATTAATATTTTAAATAAAGATGCCACTTTGAATGAAAACGTACCCGCAGAATTTGTAGGATTAGATCGTTTTGAAGCAAGAAAAAAAGTAGTAGATGTATTGAAACAACAGGATCTATTAATAACTGTTAAAAAAATAGTACATGCAGTAGGTCATTCTGAAAGAACGGGTGTTATGATTGAACCATACTTATCTAAACAATGGTTTGTAAAAATGCGTCCATTAGCAGATAGAGTATTAGAAAATCAGAAAAATGCTGATACGAAAGTTAACTTCATACCAGAAAGATATGAAAAAACAATGATTCATTGGATGGAAATTACTTATGATTGGTGTATTTCACGTCAACTTTGGTGGGGCCATCAGATTCCAGCATGGTATAAAGGAGAAGAAGTTTATGTAGGGGAAGAACCACCAAAAGGTGAAGGATGGCAACGAGATCCGGATGTATTAGATACTTGGTTTTCATCCGCTTTATGGCCATTTT
>CALVUW010000088.1 GCA_944363695.1 uncultured Bacilli bacterium
AAAACTTTTTTTGTTTCTTTCTGTATGATTCTAAGTTATATTTGTATCATTTTATTTTTTCGCTTTTAAACGCACTTTCCTCATATATAAAAAAATAACCAGTTCAAACAACTGATTATTTTACCATTACTATTATTTAATTGAATCCCAACAACCCCACCAAGTACCCATGTCATCTTGATTATTAGCACTAGCTGCTTGAGCTACTAAATTAAATACTAATTGAACAATGGTAACAATGAAGAAAACAGCTACTGCATAAATACATCTTTTTAACAAACGGCCTTGGGCAGCTTTTACTTCTTTTTCATCAGAAGAGATAACTGCTCTTCCTAGATCAATCGTTCCTAAAACAATCAAAATAATAGGAATACCAATCCATAAAACAGGAAATAAACCATTTTTAATAATTCGAATAATAACATCAAGCCCCTTACAGGGACTAGTCATATCAACATCACCAACTGTATCTAACAATTGCGTAAATTTTAAAAGTTCCATAATTTTTTCTCCTTTACTAACTTTATCTTATAAAATTTATCTTATTTTGTCAACATTTTATCGTCTAAATAGTCCAAATATTTTATTTTCTTCTTTTTCTTCTGTTTTGGCTACTAAACCCATTTTCGCTAAAAAATCATGCAGCACAGAGTTTCGTTCCCGATCATTAAGAGGTGGAATATTGTAAAATACCTTGGTTCTGCCTTCATATTCAAAATCCATAATGTCACTATTTGACAATAAACTTTGATTTAAAATAATTTTCTTTCCTTTTAGTTCTTCGAATATTCTGCGATTACGACGCATGAGCTTATTTAATTTAATACTAGATGGTTCTATTAAATATAGTGTATCTGAACAAACTCCATCATTATCAGAATCATTTAAATCAATTAAGATGATAGAAGCATCATTATGCTTCACAATTTCACTCATCAATTCTTCATCAGTAATAGAAATCATATTTTTATCATGAAAATAAGCAAAATCATGACGATTTATTTCGATGGCTACTACTTTCATATTATAAGTTTGCTCTAATTCTTTCTTCAACATATAGATCAAAGTGGTACTTCCCGCATGATCCGTTACATTTTTAATGCCGATAATTCGAGAACCACTTACAACTTTTTCGTTGATAGTCGTTGATAAATCGTTTAATTGTTGAATATGTGCTACATCTTTATAAGTATTCGGATGTTCTAAGCAATATTTTATACCTTCTAAATTAGTGGTAAAATTATAAATTCCCATTGATATTAATTTAGACAGATAACTACTAGAAGTACAAACTTCATTATTAGGAAGCACTAAAATAATTTTATCAGCATCTAAACCAATGGATATTTTTTGAATATTGGTAATGTTCTGATAATCTTCAATCGCTGTAACATCCAAAATCATACGCGCAAAGAAGAAATTCTTAAACATATCAACAATCTCATCGGCTGAATGAATTCCATCTACACTTTTTATCACATCAATATCAAGCTGTGATAACATATCTTTTGCTTCATTGGCAATAATTACATTCATGATGTTACCCCTCCTCTAGACTTCTACCTCACTATATGTTCCCGTACTATAAATCGTTTTACTTTCTCCTTTAACTTGTAAAAAGTCACCTAATTGAATGAATTTATTTAAAATGGGAATATCAATATTAACAAATGTTACTACTGTATAATACGTACCACGATATTCATCACTAGTAACATCGCTATCTGCTACAGCAGTAGCTTTTACACAGTAACCTTTACTTTGTACGCAGGTAAAATCTCGTAACGAATTAGAATTCATCATAGTAGCAGGAACATGATATTTCATATCTTGTACATATTCTGCTATTTGATCTTTTGCTTCTTCCGTATGCCCTTCATATTGCTCCAAAATATTAATAATTCCATTTTTCACACGAAATGCCCGGGTATAATTAACAGAGTAAGCTAGATAGCCATTTATTAGCAACACAAAGGCCAAAATAATTTGCAATGAAAATAAGCCCCCAAGAGCATCTCTCATTTTTACTCACCTCTTTTACCAAGTCATTGTGTAATTGGTATCTTCATAACAAACTGCAACACTATGATTGTCATCTTGATATTGATAAGATTGTTCTGTTGGATCAGTAGAACTTTCCCATTGATCTTCTGTTTGTTTCTTAATGTTATCCCACATAATCCAGAAAAAGGCTAAAATAGCTCCAATCATAATGATGGTAATAACCGTTAAATTTAACTCTCCAGTTGCTTCTTTCATTGTTACATTCTCCTTCCTATTTTTCTATTTTATTATAACAAATAATTACTACCTTGTAACTATCTTTATCTGTTTTGACGTCAAATGCTAACCTAGCATTGTAAACATTGAGCTTAAGATAATAATCATAACACCCACACCAGTTACGACTAACATCAACATTGTTTGAGATTCCATATGGTTGAGTCTTTCTTTATATTTCGTTTCTCTAGCTTTGGCTTGCAAGCTGGAAACAGTTTTCGAAAACATCAATAAACGCTCTTGCTTTTTTTCCTGACCACCAATTCCCAGACGATATAATAAACGCATCATTCGCATAGAATCTCGAACCGGATATTCATTAGCAAAGTCCATGTAAGGTGTGATACTACTATCACCAGAATTGATTTTTTCAATTAATTCTTTCAAACCTGGTTTAAAAATATCCGGGGCATCAGCGATACTTTTACCAATTGCTACCGGCACTGTATAATGCTGAATCAATATTTCTAAACTCTTTAAATAGTATGGCAGCATAATATCTATTTCATGCAAATGCTGTTTGTAATACTTTTTTAGGCTCTGATAAGATGATTTAAATACAATAAAACCTACAATAACGGCCAAGACAATATTTAATAAATTAAGAGAATCTAAAAAGATAAACATAAAGATAAAAATGACAACAATTGCATATGTAATACGCTTTTGAAATAATGCATCTGGATCAACTTGATCACCATATTTGGCATATACTAAGAAATTGTAATCGTCTTCGCGTAAGACTTCAAAATAACGACGATTATCTTGAATAAACTTTTTGCGATCAATTGTATTATTATAAATTAATACAAATAACAAAATAACTGCTACAATGGCTATTTCCATAATTATTCAACCCCCACATTCTCGTTATAATATTTTTCACCACGTAGGAGAAAATAACTATTAAAAATAATAATAGCATGCAATAAAATTTGTACATAGGCAGAATCTAATAAAGCAATATAATTATCTCTTCCTAACATATACTGCACTAACATTACCATAAGATATAACATAATACCGTATTGTAAAAATTTCTTATGAAAATTAGCTCTATCCATACGATCACGATATACACTTTCTACTAATGTATCAATATCTAATTGCATATTTTCTAAACTCTCACCCGTGTCTTTAGCACCTTCTTTAGTGATCTGTAAGAATAATTGGTGCATATTTTTTACAATATAATAGGGATACTTACTATTCATAAACTCAATGGAAGCATCAATCGAACCATTCTCATAAGCCATATCAATCATTGTATTGACATCACTTAAAACTGGATCTTCTAACACCCCTGAGTCTCTTACTCCTTCTAGGGATTTTACAAAACTTTGAGTGGTTGCAAATTCCATAATGACATTCGTTGTATATACTTGGACTTGTTCAAAAATATATTCACTATAGATACGTTTACACCGCAAAAAAGATAAATACGGAATAAAGAGAATTGATATCACAATATAAATCACACTAACTATCAAATTATAAAAGTATAGATAGGAAACAACCGCAGCAAAGCCTCCCATCATCAATACTTGAATCATATATTGTTTAGCTGTATACTCTTGACCTAATTCTTTGGTTTTTTCTCTAACAATTTTATAGGAATAAGGAGCAAATTTATCATAGATTACTTGGACTTGTTCACTAATATATTTATAAACATTTTGACCTTTGTAATTACGATATAAGATAATACCAAAACCTATTAATAACAATAGGAAAAATACCATATTTCTTCCTCCTTTCTATAAAATTTCACTTGGAAAATCATCCCATTTTGGCTTTTGCGTATCAATCAATTGATTATCAGATAAGTTCTGATTAAAGTCTTTCATAGAGTCTCCTGTTGTCACCAAGTTATCAATATTAATATTCTGATTAGCTAAATATTCAATTAAGTATGGACTAGGCATATTTTGTACAGGCGCTTTACCAAACGTTTTTTGGTATAAAATTTTCGTTTTAGGTTGATTATGTTCATCGACATAAAACTCGACCACTTCATCTACTTCACGATGAAATTTACCATATTCTTTACTATAATAAGCTTTAATGTGAACACCCAATTGAATATAACGATAGATTGTCGTTAAAAATTGATCAACATCAATATCTGTTTCTAGTAATGAATACATACGATAAGGAATAGAGCTTGCTTTATCAGCATGAATAGTCGATAAAATATTATGACCAGAAGAAATAGAGTTACGTACAGCGGTAACTGCCTCGGCACTACGTACTTCTGATAATAAAATCCATTTAGGATTTTGACGCATACAAGTAACTAGTACTTCTGAGTAGCTAGCTACATTATTAGTTTTCATGGCGACAATATCACGATGGGGAAAAATCTTATCCAAATGTAACTCTAATGTATCTTCAATCGTAATAATCTTTTCATTTTCTTTG
>CALVUW010000089.1 GCA_944363695.1 uncultured Bacilli bacterium
AGTCGTTTTTATTTTTAAAATAAAAAAATCCAAAATTGGATTTTATTCACAAGTGGCACCTAATTGTTCATAGACACTTTTGATATCGCTAACAGCAATTTTACCATCTTTGATTAAAGTACTATTTGCAGAATCAATTTCAATTAACTTATCGGTGTCAATATGTTCGTAGTCGATATCAACAGTAGAAGTTAATTTGTTGCCATCTACGGTAACTTCATAGTCATAGTAATCAATGTCATCATAGGGACTATAAATATTTTCCACTTGGCTTTTGTAGCTTTCTAATAAATCTGTGTCTTCACTTTCGATGGTTTCTACACTTTTTACTTCTTTAACATAGCCACCTTGATGTGTAATGGTGTAATTTAATGAAGTGTTCATACCACTTTGATTAAGTGTGCGACTACAAGTCATTGTCTGAACTTCATCACTACTACCACAACCAGTTAAGAGTAAAACAAAACTGGCCATTACTACCAATAATAAACTTTTCTTTTTCATAAATTCCTCCTGATTTAATTCTATCATATATATTTTATTTTGGCTACAGAATTCGACAAAAATGCATAGTATTTTTTGGTAAATTTAATATGGTGATGACAATGCATAATAAATTTATCGTATCCGTATTAGTAGCAGTCTTATTAGGATCCTTGATTGGCCATACTTTATTTCAAAAATACCGACAAGAAGATATGCAAGTTTTTCAAGAAGATGTTGTTTATTTTTTTGAAGAAGGTGTGTACGATAATCAAGAAAGAGCAGAAAATGCCACTACAGCCATATCTACTAAATTAATAGTCAAAGAAGATGCAAAATATTCCGTTTATTTAGCGATTACCCAAGATAAAGATAATATGGAATCTTTAAAAAAGATGTTTGCTGATGAAAATCTTAATGTCACGATTAAAGAAATGGCAATTGAAAATAGTTCTTTTCTTACTAGTTTAGAGCAGATGGATGGCTTAATGAAACAGGTAAAAACAAATGAAGAACGAGAGACGATTAATCGTGTTATTTTAGCAAATTATGAGGAATTTGTTTTGAAACAATAATTTAGTTATTGCGAATGATAATAGTGAGGTGATAAGATGAAAGTAAAAGATTGTCCCTTACTTGATAGACCTAGAGAAAAACTACAAGCAATGGGGGTTAATCATTTATCTACTAGTGAGTTGTTAGCTATTATTATTCGTTCAGGTACCAAAGAAAAATCAGCTATAGAAGTAGCTTGGCAATTATGGTCACAACTAAAAACATTGGAAAAATTAGAAAATATTACGTTAGAAGAATTGTGTAGTATTAAAGGGATTGGTTTGGCTAAAGCTACTAATTTATTAGCATCAATAGAATTAGGCAGAAGAATTTTTTTAAAAAAAGAAGAATCCAGTATTTGTCTTTCAGATGCAGCGACAATTTTCAAATATAGTCGTTATTTTTTTCATGGAAAGAAGCAGGAATATTTTTATTGTCTATATGTAGATCATAGACGTTATTTATTAGCTAGTAAATTGCTATTTATCGGGACACTCAACCGTAGTGTGGTTCATCCTCGTGAAGTCTTTAAAGAAGCCTATTTACTTTCTGCTAGTGGCATTATTTGTGTTCACAATCATCCTTCTGGTATTGTTTATCCGAGCCAAAAAGATATTGAATTCACTGCTGATTTGATGCGCATCGGTCAAATTCAAGGAATTCCTATTTTAGATCATATCATTGTTAGTGAGCATAAATATTATAGTTTTGGAGAAAATAACCATAGGATAACATTGAAAAAATAACCAGGAGCGATTATACTTAAGAAAGGTGAAGCATATGTATCAGAAAAAACGTAAAAAGAAAAAAATTATTATCACGTGTATTGTTATTTTTGTTTCTTTTTTTCTATTGTTTTATTCCCTTTCTTCTACGCGTAAACTAAGTGTGGTTGAATCATTTTTAAAGGATGCTGCTGTTTCTATTCAAAAAATAGTTATGATGCCATTTACTTCGCTAAATGCAGAAAAAGATGAAGATGCCACTGAAAGTTATGTGATTCAAAAAAATATTAATGTTCATCTAGAAGAAGAAATTGAACAATTGCGCAAAGCCTTAGATTTGAATCAAACGTTAACCGGCTATGAAGTGGTTAATGCGACTGTTATTAATCGTAATAGAAGTTATTGGTATCAAACTTTAACGATTGATAAGGGGAAGAAAGCTGGTTTAGCGGATAATATGGTTGTTATCACAAAGGATGGATTAATTGGCAAATTACAAAAAGTAACGAATTATTCTAGCGAAGTTAAATTAATTACTGCTAATGATATTAATAACAAGGTATCGGTATCTATTGCGACAACTGATGGTGAAACGGATGCTATTTTAAGTGGTTATAATCAAGAAGAAGGCTTAGTTGAAATCAGTAGTGTTGACTCACAAGTGCCTATTCAAGTAGGAGATGTTGTTACCACTAGTGGCCTAGGTGGTATGTTTCCTCGTGGTATTTATATTGGTACAGTCGAAAAAATAGAAAGTGATAAATATGGCTTAAGTAAAACACTTGGTGTAAAAACTACCCAAAATTTTAATAATATTCATTATGTAACCGTTTTAAAAGGAGCATCTTAATATGGCCTATGCAATCGTAATTATCTCGTTATTTTTAGATGGAATTTTAAGTAACTTTATACCATATATGCTAAATGATAGTAGTTGGTTAATTCCCATGTTTACATTAACTAGTATTGGAATTGTTTATCCTTTTTTTCAAAAGGAACCCAGGAAGTATTATGTTTTTGTTTTTATAATTGGCTTTTTATATGATTTGTTCTATACGAACTTATTATTTACTAATGCAATTTTATTTTTACTTAGTGCTTTTCTCATTGCTTTTTTGCATCGAAAACTAAGAGTACAGTGGTTTAGTAACATCTTATTGATTATGTTACAATTGACTACTTATCAATTACTTTATGCTTTTTTACTGTTTATCTTTAATGTAGTTCCCATTACTTGGGAAGCGATTGGCTATATCATTACCCATACTTTATTGATTAACGTCATATATGGAGAAATTCTTTATTTCCTTTGTTACTTTTTACCGAAGAAAAGGCGTCTAAATTGATGTGAACTCATTATAAAAAGACTTTTAGAAAATTAAAATCAAGGATGAAAATTTATTTCTTAAGTCCGTATCTACTACATATACTGTAATAGGTGATGGTCATGATAGAGTCTAAGTTTTATAAAAAGAATCAACATACTACTGCTAATACTAAAAAAACCTTTTTTTCATTAAGGGTAATTATCATCAAAGTTTTGTTAACCATTATTGTTACTTTATTACTATTAATTGGTTTTAAACTTAGTACCGATTTTAAGCAATTATTTAACAAATATGTATATCAGACTAGTTTTCCTTTTGCTGAATTAAAAGAAGTATATCAGGATTATTTTGGAACTGCTTTTCTTAGTGATAAATCAGAAGATACCACGCAAGTATTTACAGAAAAGTTGGTTTATAGTCAAAAAAATTTATATCATGATGGAGTAGCATTAACTGTCAACAATCATTATATGGTTCCAAGTCTTAACAGTGGTATTGTAGTATTTATTGGTTCTAAAGATGTTTACGGTAATACCGTCATTGTTCAACAGATGGATGGGGTAGATGTATGGTATGGAAATATAGATACGACGAATGTAGCCTTATATGACTATGTTGAAAAAGGCTCCTTAATTGGTGAAACGAAAGATAAAACACTATATTTAGCATTTCAAAAGGAAGGCAACTTTGTCGATTATAATGAGTATGTTGAATAAAATAAAGTTGCATCCTAGTTGCTATTTCTTTTTATTGGCTGCTATTTTAACTGGTAACTTTTTTACCGTTACTTTCTGCAGTTTGTTATTATTAGTGCATGAGTGTGGTCATTTTTTTACGGCCATGTTTTTAAAATGGTCCACTGATAAAATTGAATTTTATCCATTTGGGGGAATTGCTAAACTAGAAGCTGCTATTAATCGCCCTTTAAAAGAAGAGTTATTAGTGCTTTGCATGGGCCCTATAGCACAAATTCTCTGCTTTGAAGTGTTACAAAACTTTAATTTTTCTGCTAGTCATTGGCAGATCATTAGTGCTATGCATCATCAGATTTTAGCATTTAATTTATTACCGATTTTACCTTTAGATGGAGGTCGTATTTTGCAGTGTTTATTGTGTTACTTTGTTTCGTATTACCATAGTTTTCTTATTATGTATGCAATTTCTTTTGGATTACTTTTTATCTTTTGTATTTTGTTTTTAAAATTTGCCACTTTAAGTCTTTTATTAGTGATGGTAGTACTAGTATTTCGTTTACAAAATGAGTATAAAAAAACGAATTATTATTTAGAGAAATTTCTGTTAGAACGTTATTTATATCAACCAACTTTTAAAAAGAAAAAAATTGTTCGTTCTCCGCTGCAATTTAAAAGGGATTATCAACATCTTCTTCATATCAATCATCATTATCTGTTAGAAAAAGAATATTTATACCAAAAGTATCATTTTGGTGAAATTAAGTTAAAGTCATAATGATATAACAATATAAAAACGACTTGTTAAAAGTCGTTTATTATCATTATGGTGGAGAATAGGGGGATCGAACCCCTGACCTTCACGGTGCAAACGTGACGCTCTCCCAGCTGAGCTAATTCCCC
>CALVUW010000090.1 GCA_944363695.1 uncultured Bacilli bacterium
CGTCCTTGACTAAATCTTGTGACATACTAAATTGTATAATTATATTTTAAATATCAATTTACTTTTGAAATTGAAGATTTGATTTTACGTTTTCTTCCATAACATTCCTTTCTTGGGAAATATTATATACTAAAAATTTAAAACTTTTTGTATTCAGATGAATAATAATTAATAGTAATATATAATTTTCAAACTATTATAATCAATTTAAAACTTCGTTTCCTGTCTCATCACGACCAATTAGTTAATTACTCTTGCTAAAGCGAGAGTTTTTTATTTTTCTACTTTAAAATTGCTATTTAAAACCGCAAAAGCTTGAGGAAAATAATTCATGATAGTCCAAAAAGAAACACCACCCAAATCATATTTAGTCACCAACTCTAATTTTGCTTGGATACTTCTAGCATCTTCAAACCAGACAACATGAAAAGAACCATTATCGTCTTTGTAATAAAAATAAGGAGCTTTAGCAACTGGATCAAATTGAATCTCTACTCCCTTTTCTACAGCTAAAGCAACGGCATCTGTATTAGAGATCGATTTAGCTGGTCTTCCTGGTTCATACGGTAAAGTCCAATCATATCCATAATTAGGAATACCCATTAATATCTTTTTACTAGGAATAGCCGTAACCGCATACTGGATCACTCTTTCTACTTGATTTAGTGGTGCAACTGCCATAGGAGGGCCATAGGTATAGCCCCATTCATAGGTCATGATGATAACATGATCCGCTAGTTGTCCATGTTTAACATAATCATGGGCTTCATAAAGAACACCCGTTTGATTTTCTCTTACTTTCGGTGCCACTGCTGTTGTTACAATAAATTCTTCTTCATGAAGTTTTTCTACTGCCTTTTCCAAAAATGCATTATACAAGTCTTTATCCATCGGATAAACATATTCAAAATCAATATCTACACCAGCATAGCCTTTATTTCTTAGTAGCGTAATCAGATTAGAAATTAGGCGATCTTGTAACATTTCATTACTTAAGATCGTATGAGCTAAATCACTATCAAATCTACCTGTAGCACCAATATTCGTCATAACTAGCATAGGTAAGGTATTACTATCTTTAGCAGCTCGAATCACCCGATTATCATTTAGAGCAACCAACTCTCCTGTTGCCGTCACATGATAACTAAAAATGCTTAAAAATGTTATACTAGGTAAAGTTAATGATAAAGTAATATCACTAATAGTAGGATAAGCATAACCATTCACTAAAATGCCGGGTTTGATACTAGCAGGAATAATTAGAGATTGCCCTACCATTAAGCGGTCTACATTTGATAGACCATTCAAAGTGGTAATCTCTCTTACTGGTACCCCAAATTTTCTAGCAATACCATAAAGAGTATCACCACGATTAACTGTATATATTGTCAACGTATCACGCTCCATGTTTAACTATATGTGACAAACAGTCCCTATTATACAATTAATTTTGTATTTTTATGATTTATAAAACATAAATAATAAGTAAAGCTAGTCAAGAATCATAAGTTGAATTATAATAGTTGTATCGGGAAATGGCTCAGCTTGGTAGAGCACTTGCTTCGGGAGCAAGAGGTCGCCAGTTCGAATCTGGTTTTCCCGACCATGAATAATCAAACCCTTTTAAGGGCTTTTCTTATGTGTAAATTATTGCATCACTTTTCTTTTTTCTATATAATACAGAGTGAGGTTAAGTTATGAAAGAAGTAGCACAAAAATTAGTAAAATGGTATCAGCAAAATAAAAGAGAATTGCCTTGGAGAAAAGATAAAAACCCTTATCATGTTTGGATTTCAGAAATTATGTTACAACAAACGCGTATTGAATCGGTAAAGAATTATTACACTCGCTTTATGACTAGTTTTCCAAACATTAATGCTCTAGCTACTGCCAAAGAAGAACAAGTATTAAAATTATGGGAAGGTTTAGGTTATTATAATCGGGCTAGAAACTTGCAGAAAGCCGCTCAAATAATTGAAGAACAGTATGGTGGAAAATTTCCTACACAATATGAAGAAATTTTGAGTCTACCTGGTATTGGCGAGTATACAGCTGGTGCCATCGCTTCTATTTGTTTTAATGAAAAAGCAGTCGCTGTTGATGGAAATGTATTACGTGTTTATATGCGTCTAACTAACTGTCAGGACAATGTTTTAGAGCCTAAAGTCAAAAAAAGAGTTAGTCTTGAGTTAATGAAAATTCTACCGGATGATAGTGGTGATTTCAATGAAGGATTAATGGAATTAGGAGAAATTATCTGCCTACCCACTACTCCCTTATGTGAACAATGTCCTATTCAAAGATATTGTAAAGCTTATCAACAACAAACCCAAACGAGCTTACCAACTCGCATAAAAAAGGAAAATAAAAAAGAAGAAAATTTAACCGTTTTTTTATTATATTATCAACAAAAGATAGCACTTTCCTATCGTGATCAGCAAACTTTACTAAAAAATCTCTGGCAATTTCCAAATGTAGAAAAGACTATGGATCAAGAAGCAATTCTTTCTTGGTTGAAGATGCAAAATGTGGAAGGCAACATCCAAGGAAAAATACAAAATCGTCATGTGTTTACTCATAAAATTTGGAATATGACCGGCTATCTCATTGCGGTTGATAACATGATACCTACATATACCTGGGTTAGCCTTGAAGAAGCTAGAGAAAAATATACGATACCAACTGCTTTTCAACCGTTTTTAAATTATTTAGAGGAGGTAACAAAATGAAATTAGTCTCATGGAATGTAGCAGGATTTCGCGCTTGCCTGACTAAAGGGTTTGAGAACTTTTTCCATCAAATAAATGCTGATGTTATCTGCTTACAAGAAGTAAAGGCACAAGAACAGCAAATTGAGTTCCACCCACCAGGCTACACACTTTTTATAAATCCAGCCGAAAGGAAAGGTTATTCAGGCGTTTTAATCTATACTAAAGTAAAACCATTAAAAGTTACGTATGGTATGGGAATAGATTTACATGACCATGAAGGTAGAATGATTACATTAGAGTTTGACCAATTTTTCTTAGTAAATGTCTATGTGCCCAATGTTAAAAGGGCTTTAGAACGACTTGGTTATCGTATGCAGTGGGAAGATGATTTTAAAGCTTATGTAAAACAGTTAGAACAAATTAAACCAGTTGTTATTTGTGGAGATTTTAATGTAGCTCATCAGGAAATTGATATTAAAAATCCTAAACAAAATATTGGTAATGCCGGCTTTACAAATGAAGAAAGAGAAAAGTTTGGAGCTTTACTAGCTAGTGGCTTTATTGATACTTTTCGCTATTTGCATAAAGATCAGACAGATGCTTATACATGGTGGAGTTATCGTAAAGGTGTAAGAGAAAAAAATATTGGTTGGCGGATTGATTACTTTTTAGTTTCGCAAAGCTTACAACATAAGATTATAGAAGCCAATATCTATCCGCAAATCTTTGGCAGTGATCATTGTCCAATTTCTTTGGAGTTAGATGTAAAATGAATAAGAAAAAAGTAATACATCCCCTATCCCCCATTTATGATGATACCTCTCAAATCTTACTACTAGGCAGCTTACCTTCGGTTAAATCGCGAGAAGAAAATTTCTACTATGCTCATCCACAAAATCGATTTTGGAAAGTATTAGCTATCTTATTTAAAGAACCTTTCCCTACTACTAAGCAAGAAAAAACAAATTTAGTTTTAAAACATCATGTTGCTATTTGGGATGTGATTCACTCTTGCTATATTAACGGTTCTAGTGATGCTTCTATCTCGGATGTTAAAGCTAATGATATTGCTGCATTAATCAAGAAAACGAATATAAAAGCTGTTTTTACTACTGGCAATACTGCCAAAAAATATTATGATAAATATTGCTATCCCAATACTAAAATTGAAGCGATCAATCTTCCATCTACTAGCCCTGCTAACGCTAGTTATTCATTAGAAAAGCTAGTAGAAGCTTATCAGATAATATTAGATTATTTATCTAGCTCAAATGCTTAGAATTTAACTTGTCTTTTTGGAGTACTTATTATATAGTTAAGATGGAGGTAAAAAATGAAAAAGGTAGTAATCATAAGTTCTATAGCTAGTGTTATGCTTCTTAGTATCACAGGATGTGGAAACAGTAGTCCTAAACTAACTTGTACAATGAATCAAGAAAATGAAGGAGCTACTATGACACAAACATTTGAGGTCGCTTTCCAAGATAATATCGCTTCTCAAATAAAATCAACTACTACTTTAGAGGTAGATCCAGCTAATGAAGACCAAATGGAAAATTTTGAAAGCTTTAAAAGTTCTATGGAAGAAAGCAGTGACAATTATGAAAGTGAAGGCTTAAAAGCAACCTATGAAATAGATGATCATATAGCAAGTATGACTATAGAAGCTAATATAGCAAAAATGACAGATGACGAAAAAGAATCCTTTGGTTTTAGTGATGATGATGATAACAGCTATGAAACGGTTAAATCCAATTTAGAATCAGAAGGATATACGTGTAAATAAAAAATACCAAGCATTTTGAACTGAACCCCAAAAGTTGGACAGTTTATTAATAGTTTCTAATTAGAGGATTGTAACCTGTAATTTACAGGAG
>CALVUW010000091.1 GCA_944363695.1 uncultured Bacilli bacterium
AAATTGCAAGAAAAAAGAGAACTTTTAAGTCCTCTTAATTCGTTTGTTTTCTTTTAATGTAAATAACTGCACCAACAATAGCAATGATACTAACTATTCCAGCAGCTACATAAGTACCTAAACTATCGAATGTTTGTGGAACTTCTGGAGTTTCTTCACTAGGAGTTTCTGGAGTCGTTGGTGTATCTGTACCATCGCCAATTACATCGTCACCGTCTTCAGTTAAAGTAACAGTATTATAACCAATTATTGCATATGTACTTAAGTGCGTAGTTTCAAATGTAATAACACCATTTGCTAATACTGCATCAAGTATTTCAGCAACTTCGCCTTCATCATTAATATAAACAACTTTAAAAGCATTATATCCTTTTACTTGATCTTCTGTTACTTTAATAGAAATAGCATAATTACCATTTTCTAATTTAACTACTTGATCATTACTATCTTTAACAGATATATCATAAGTAGCTACTAATTTAGAATCTAATAATTCTTCCTTAGTCTCTTCTAAAGCAGTAGTAATTTGTTCGTTAACACTTTCCATTACTGCTTCCTCATTAGCAAGCTCTTCTTTCTCAACAACTAATCTATAGTCGTTAGAAATAGGTTCATCACTTTCAAAGGTAACATCTTCATCATCAGTTGCAATTACTAAATTTGGTTGCACAGTATATAAGCCGTTATTTTCAACAACCTTATATCCGTCAGCAACTAATGATTCTACATTTGAGCTATATGATCCATCAGTAATAACTACTTTAACATCGTTATTTACTTTAGAATACTCAGCTATCTCTGACTCAGTTCCTTTCAACTCTAAAGTTTCTGGAGTTTCTATAGCAACAGAAATTTCTTTACCATTAAACGTTCCACCGTTAATAGTTAAATTAAGGTCTTGCTCAACTCTTCCTAAAGCATAAATTGTTAATGCATTACCATTCTCACTTTCAAAAGTTCCGCCATTAATTGTCATATTTAATGAATTGCCATATTCAGAATTTTCAGAAGTATATATTCCACCTAGAACGGCAATAGCATCACTAAAGAAAACATTTCCAGGATAATCATAATAATCTTCAATCGGATCAGTATTATTTTGATTATTATTAATGATAGTTCCACCATTAATCGTAACTTGGCCCATCCGAATATTTATTCCACCATTCAATGTACCATCATTAATTTCTAGAATGACTTGTCCTGGCATATATATAGCAGCTCCCTCTAAAGCAGTAAGAGTTCCACCATTAATTATAAAATTCATATCTCCAGTAGTATTATTACCACTAAATGGAGCATATTTAGATATAATTTCTCCAGACTCTAGAATCAAAGTTCCGCCATCATATGCATAAAACGCATACCCCTGAGCTTCACTAGCATCAAATTTTCCGTTGCCTTGACTATCCTTAATTGTTAATGTATGAGAAGTACGAATATTTCCCTTGCCTGCATCTTGAAAAGTAGATGTTATAGTATGACCATTTAAATCTAAAACCAAATCATTTTCTAATGTAATTTGTTCATTAATAGTAACATCACTTTCTAGCACGCACACTTCTTGTTTTACACATTTCAAAAAATCTGCTTCAGCAGCACTAACAACACTAGGTGCAAAAATACCTCCTAACACAAATAATAAACCTATAGCCTTTGTTTTCATACCTCATTCTCCTTTCTATGAATAAATTATATCATGGTTTAATTTAAAAATCAATCTCAAAACATAAATTAGTTAAAAATTGACATTAATTTTCACCATAAAAAATACTAATCGTACTAACAAACCGAACTCCAAATAGTTTATCATAATACATTTTCTTATTTTTAAGTAATAAAATAAAGTGAATGAGATAAAAAAGGAAAATCACCAAAAGTCCTCCGCCATATAAAAGAAAGGTAATTCCTTGTAAATTATAATAACTTCGTATGTAACTGATAAGCATAATAAATCCAAGTGGCAAAGCAAAATAATAAAGATACAAAAAGAAATATCTTAAAGTATTAAATAAAAGTCCAAGTCTAATAAATTCCATTTTTACATTTAAAAACTTCATCCCAATTGTAGAATAACGATTAACAAGAGGAATTAATATATAATAAAACAGAAAAGCAAGAAATAATACATGTCCTTGAAAGAAAAAGGAAAGAATTCCTACCAATAAGAAAAATAGAACAAGATCTAAGAAGAATGCCGTAAATCTTCTAAGCCCCGAAACACTTTCTCCCATCCTCCTTGCTTCCGCATCTATTGTGTCTCTTGTCGGCAAATAATTATCTAACCAACCCATAATAAGAAATCCTAAAATGCCACCTAAAGTATTTTGAATTAAATCATCAACATCACATAGCCGGTACGGATTAGGATAGATAAAATATAAGCCAGATAATTGAGTTATTTCAAAAAATAAACTGAGCAAAAATGAATAAAGCAATGTTTTCTTAAAACTACATTTAAAATAATATCGTAAATACATACCAAAAGGAATAAACATCACAATATTAAATATGACAACATAAAAACTTGGATCGAGTATTGCTTCAATATAAGTAGATGGATTATTCCAAACAAATGGTGTTTCATGAATAAAATCCACAACAAAATGAAAAGGAATATAATTAATGTATGGCCCAGTATTTTTTAGTACTTCTTCAAAGGTAGGAAGTGGCAAAATAACTAGAAAATAAATCGTAATTAAATATAAAATAAAAGTATAAATAATAAACACTCTTAAAAAATGAATTGAACCATATTTATGATAATTATATAACATAAAAGGAATCGTAAAAATAAGAGCAATAAAAGGAAAAGCAATAATTGCTGTCTTAATCGCTTCTACATAACTCATAATAAAACCTCTCTAGCATTTTTATTATAACATATATTTTAACATTTATTTCTTACAATTTAGTAACAAAAGAAAAAGCTATAAGCATCCTTATAACTTTTCTATCCAATTATTTAAAGTATCTTCTGATATAGCAAGAGTATCTTCATTAAATTTAATACTTAACTCATTCTCTACCTTACTATTTGGTACATACTTTTTTATATCATCAAGCGTTGTGCCTAGCCAACCACCATTGGTAGCAAACGGTATAATCACTTTTCCACTTAAATCATACTTTTTCAAAAATGCTCGACCAGGTGGCGTCATGGTATACCACCAAACAGGAGTACCTAAAATAATGACGTTATAACTATTTAAATCCACGTTAATAGGCTCAATTTCGACTTTCTTGATGCATTTTTCCTTCTTCTTCATCTACTAACTTTTGATAATCACTTGTATAAGGAACAGCTGGCTTAATCTCTACCATATCATACCCTTTTCTCTCATGAATATTCTCTGCAATTCGCTTTGTATTTCCACCATATGAGTAATAAACAATAACTGATTTCATAAATCATCCTCCTTTTTACATTTTAATACCAATCATGTTTTTCATCACGATTTAAAGCCTCAATTTCTTTCATTTCTTCTTCAGTTAAAGAAAAATGATAAATATTCATATTTTCTTTTATATGATTTGTATTACTAGAACCAGGGATAACACTAACTTTCCTCTGGAAATTCCATCTTAAAATGACTTGAGCTGCCGTCACCTGATGATTACTAGCAATTCTTAATAATGCTTCATTATTTAAAATTTCTTTCGCATATCCTCTACCCCCAAAAGGATACCATGCTTGCACTATAATTCCTTTCTTTTGAATAAAAGGCACTACTTCTAGCTCTTGATAAAAGGGATGAATTTCATTTTGAACTAAAGCTGGAACAATATTTACTTGCGGTAAAAATTATAATATTTAAAGTATACTCCAAGTCAAGTTAAAATAATTCTAATATTTTTGGAATAAAAATAATAAGTCCTATAATTGCAGCTACAATAGCAAAAACTAGGACTGCACCAGCAGAAATATCTTTAGCAAGTTTAGCTTGAGGGCTTTTTTCTAAACTAATCATATCAACCACTGCTTCAATCGCTGTATTAAAAAGTTCTGCTCCAATAACTAAAGCAAACAAAATAAAACAAGTAATCCACTCACCTAAACTAATATTCAAAAAAAAGCCCCATAAAATAACAAATATCATCATAAAAACATGAATTTTCATATTTCTTTCTGACTTAAAGGATGACCATATACCTTGAAAAGCATATTTAAAACTATTTCCCAAACTTTTAATTTCTTTTTTGTATTTCATAAACCTTCTCCATTCCCAATTTCTGACTTAACTTAATAAACAAAATGAAATAAGCAAGACTAATTAAATAACCACCTAATATATCACTAAAATGATGAACCCCTAAATAAATTCTACTAAAACCTATGAGTAAGATAAGTAAAATAAGTAATAAAATAAGTACTTTCTTCCAAGCAGAATGTTTCATCTTCTTATAAACAAGATAAATTAGAAAACCATAAAACGCAAGACTTGCCATTGCATGACCTGACGGATAACTAAAACCATCTTCCAAAATTAAAGTAAGTGTATCTGGTCTTGGAATTAAAAAAATATTTTTAAGCAACAAATTAAGCATCGACACAAGAAAAAGATTAATGCCTA
>CALVUW010000092.1 GCA_944363695.1 uncultured Bacilli bacterium
CCAGTTGGTGAAGTGGCTTAACACACTGCCCTTTCACGGCAGCATTCACGGATTCGAATTCCGTACTGGTCACCAATTTGACTTTTATAAACAACCTAAAACGGTTGTTTTTCTTATGTTTAAAGAGATAGCAACAATTAAAAACACATAAAAATAATTGAGGTTTACCACAAAAAAACCACAATTTTTTTAATACAAAAAAACAAAAAAGGCCTAGAGCATAACCTCTAGGCTTATTAATTATATAGTGAAAAGATTTCATTGTATACTATTTTCAATGTTAACGTTATCTTTGCGAGTTACTATAGGATCTTCACTATAAAAACAATAAATAAAAGAAAAAAATGTAATAATAGACAAAATAACATAAACAGTTACAGCCAGTTTATTCTTCGGATTACTATCAGATTTAAAATAAGATCCAACAAATAAAATTGCACTCAGTAATAGCCAAGCACATCCTAAAACTATTACTAATGAATACCTTGGACTAGCATCTAATAAAACAGTAACCATTGTCGTAGTAATAGAAATAGTCAAAACAATATTTAAAAATATAGATCCTAATCCTTCTATCCTGCTATCAATTTTACCCATTTTTTTATCTATTTCATTTTGCTTGTTTGTAATTTTTTTTAAACTTTCTAAACTGTTTTTATATAAAGCATCATTTCTATCAAAATTATATTTATAATAATAAAGTGATAATGTTCTATAATTCTTATCTAAATTCCTCCTAATTTCTGGAAATCTATAAAATGAATTATCTGCTTTTTCAATATCTACACCTAATTCAGAATAATAATCTAATTCTTTGTTTAAACGTTCTATCATACCTATAACTTTTTCTTTATTTCTACTTATATACTTTGTATTATTTTCTATATTAGAAATTAATAAATTAGAATCTTCTATATCTTTAGCCCATTGATATTTTAACTTGTCACATTGTTCTTTACCATGAGAATCAACTATTTTTCTTAGATTAAGAACGCTAGTTTCGGTTCCTGAAGTTGCCATCACTCTTCCTCTTTTCCTTTATGAAATAGAAAACTAAATTGACTAGCAAACCATTCTTTAGTTTTTAATTTATCAATTTCAGAATCATTTAAAATTTGAAAATTATATTGTTCAAATGTTTTATTTTTTTCGAATATTTCATCCCAAGGAGACCCCTTCAAATGAGTCAGCGTGACTAAATCAAAAGCAGAAAAATCAGCAAATAATGAATAAATTCTTTCTATATATTTTTTATTTGTATCTGGCAAATTATTACCAATAGATACTTGACTAGGTTCTAGCGCAATTTCCATACTTCCAAATTTTTTATAGCAATTATATAATTTACGATTAACTGGGCCATAATCCCAAGCGCTCCAAGATGAACTAAATAGTTCTTGTTCCTCAGGATTATCAACCATGTAATAAGCTTCCACAAAATACATTAACTTTTGAAGTTTCAAATTAGTAATAGATACATTACGGTCTTTCTTATCTCTGTCAAAAAGATTAATCATATAATATGAATTTTCTATAATATCACGGTTAATTTTTTTATCTTTCATATTTATTGCACCACGCTTTATCTTAAATATAGAATACCACAACTTGTGCAAATATTCTAGTAGTTTTTCAAGCACTTGTCAAGCACCTCCTACTGTATGATATAACTAAAATCGCAATTGTTTTGTCGTATTTTAAAACAAAAAAGAGGTAGAGCCCTAATTAAGACTCTACCTTTATTATTTAACTCTTAACTTTTGTCCTGGATATATTAGATTAGGATTAGCAATATTATTCCAACTAACTAATTGATTAACAGTAGTTCCATACTTATTAGCTATTTTAGTGAGATTATCTCCACTGATTACAGTATAATAAGTGGCTTGATTAACTCCTAAGATTTCATTGACTCTCGCTTGTACTTCATCATATCTGCTACCCAAAGCATTTCTCCTATCTTCTCCATTACCATATTTACCAGCAATTACTTCTTGTGCCAATTCATCAATTGATTTAGTTTCGATGGGATTAGTTGGTGTGCTTTGAGAAGTTGAAGGACTGCCACCAGCATATTTATCCCAGGCAGTACCATCACCATAGAAATAGTTCAAATCCAAATCACTTCCATAGCCTCGAAGTCTACCTTTAGAAGTATATTGCCATAGTGCAATAAAAGACCAATAATTAATTGATGGTGGTGTATTTGGTTCTCCATTATTTACTCCATACTTTGCAACCCATACACCATAATCCGCATTAGCAACACTAGACCAATCATAACTTTTAGCCGGACTTTCACTCATATAGATGAGCGGTTTAACACCTGTTCGTTGATATACTCTATCTAACCATGCTTTAGCCCAAGCTATATTCGATAAATCTCCACTTTCCCAATCCAAGATTAACATTGCTTCTTTATGATAACCCAGTGTTTCTTTAATAAACCAGTCTGCTTCCGCTTCCGCTGTATTTCCTAAATCTGGTCTTGCAAAGTGATACACTCCTAATTTTTTACCTAAAGCTTTAGCTTTCTGATAAAAAGTATCGCACATTTCATCAGTGTAACCATTCCCTTCTGTTGCTTTGCAAATTACAAAATCTGTATCAATTGCTCCTAAATCAATCCCCTTTTGATGATGTGAAATGTCAATTCCTTTTAACATAATCATTCCTCCTCTACTTATTTTATTTTCTCTATACTATTTTGAATTTGCTATTGTCTTATAAAGATCAGCAATTCCGCCGGCGCCCATTGTAGCAATTAAGCATAATACAAATGATTGCAATAGATTTGGCTCTATCTTTGTGAAATAGCAAATCAACGCACTAATAATACCCACAATGACATTTTGAATTGGAATGTATTTGTTAGGTACATTGTCTATAAATATCTTTGTAATTGCTCCTAAAATATAGGCAACTACTGCTATGATTATTACATAAGTTATTTCCATTTTATCTTCTCTCCTTACTTTGAATTTATTAGATGCTCTTCGACGTACCAAACAAGCTGCTTGATCGTATCTTCATCTGTTTTCATATTAGTTTTATTAAACCAATGAATAGCTATAAAGCCTATGATGTTATTATCTTTGTTGTGTATTGCTACATCATAGAAAGAACCTACGTCTATACTTTTTTTAAAATTATAAGTACTGGGCATAGACTCTTTTAATTCTTCTAAGTCTTTGCAAACAAATTTACCATCTTCCGTTATTTTATGAATAAATTGAGGCATACAATTCGTTGGTAAATTTGTACATCTTTGCTGCACTGGTTGATTACCGGCTTTAAAAACTTCATATGTACAAGAGAATTTATAAGCGGACCTATAATCGCTGTAATGCTCTCCGTTATGAAACTCATATACATGAATTCTATCGGCATTAAGTATTTCTTTAACATACTCGAGTTTATTTAATATTTCTAAATCTAGCTTATTTTGTTTGGGCAGCATTTTACCTACATTTGTTTTCTTAAAATATTTATTTAAATACTGTTTGCAAAAAAACAAGGCAACAATTACTTCTGCAATAAATATGCCTATTTGTTTAGCTGAATCTAAAAATTCATTCATTATACCTCCTTATTTATAGCCGACTACACTATCTATATATACATAATTAGATGTCGTTTGACTTGGATTACCTCCTGGATTAATTGTTATTTCTCCGGCAGAGTTATTTGTTACTTGAGTACCATTTATATTTATTTCACGGACCTTTATATAAGTATTGTTTGAGACTGCTTTAAAGGCACTGATTGATATATTTAATTCACTTCTTCCATCTGGGTTAGTTACTTCTTTTGTTCCAAACAAATTGTCGTTAGTGTGATAGTTTATTTCTATCTTGCGATAATTTGCAATTGAATCGTTTAAAGTAAAAGAACCAGCGGTACCAGTACCTTTATTTTTGTACAAAGTGGTTTTCTCATAGCGAGGAATTTTCGGATCCATAATATTTCCATTTCTATCTTTTAAGACATTATTCATTCATTTCGGTTAATATTTTCTCTTCTCTTTACTGCAATATAGATTGCTTGTATCCGATAATCTTAACTGGAACTGCATAAGATGGATCACTAGCTGTATTGATACTGTATGTGTTACCATTAACATAAGTTAGTGTTCTATACTGCATTTGATCAGTAGGAATCATCAATCTCGTTCCATGCCCTTTTAAACTTTTAGCAGTCAGCATTTGTTGGTTTGTTGTTGAAACGTAGTAATAAATTTCATAAACATCATAACTATCACTACTAAAAACAATATTTTGGGTATTAAAATCAGCTGTTGGATTTGAATTTTCCCACAAAACAAATTCCTCGTATCTAGGAATTTTTGGATTCAAAATATTGCCATTTTTGTCTTTTAAAACATTATTCACAATATCGCCTCCAAGAAAGAAGAGAAAATTTATTTTCTAACCTTCCCTCCTTTCGAAGAAGGCAATTGGCTGATAACTGCCCCCCCCCATTCGAACATTTGTTTTTCATAATATATCACTTTCCTTTCTAATTTGAATCAGCAATTGCTTGCTCT
>CALVUW010000093.1 GCA_944363695.1 uncultured Bacilli bacterium
AGAGTCAGTCATCTTGTCAGGAAGCAGGCAATAATATTTGTACAGCCGTAAAACTAGCAAGTGCTGGAGATAAG
The DNA here is from genome assembly GCA_944363695.1 of uncultured Bacilli bacterium. Taxonomy (GTDB): domain Bacteria; phylum Bacillota_I; class Bacilli_A; order RF39; family UBA660; genus Onthousia. The sequence goes on from CALVUW010000093.1 coordinate 75, forward strand.
ATGTATTGGAAGATAATAAGAATTAATGGAGATGGAAGCCTAAGGTTAATTTACAATGGAACCAATCCGAATAATCCAACTAGTACAAACCTAGTCAATTCATATGAAATCGGAAGAGCTCCTTATAATTTATCTTATAATGATCCAAAATATAGTGGCTATACCTATGATAATGGAACGGATAGTTTTATAAAAAGAGAAGTTGATACTTGGTATAGTAATACCCTAGGAAGTAGTTCTTATGATGCGTATGTAACAACAGGTAGATTTTGTAGCGATAGCAGTGGTTACCAAGAAGCTAGTAATTATGGATTGTCGACCTTTATAGTTCCTAGCGGATCCTATGCATTTGCAAGCATGGGAGAAAGACTTGTTAATTTTGCTAGAGGAGAAGCAGCAGTCGCTAATGTTCCAACGTTAATATGCCCAGAAACAAGTGAAAGTTATGGAGGAAGTTATCGTTTAAAAGCAGGATTAATCACAGCTGATGAGTTGGTACTTGCAGGAGAGTCTTATAGTGTTGAGGGAAATAGTTATTTAAGTATTGTAACGAATGGCTACATGTATTGGAGTATGACGCCGGCCGATTTCTATGATGGTGATATTGCTAGTGTTTGGATTGAGAATTTTTTTAATCTGGATGTTGGTCCTTTGGATTTTCTTTACGCCGTTCGTCCAGTTATCAATGTGACTACTAATAACGGCTTTGCCAGTGGTAGTGGCAGTGTTAGTGATCCGTATGTGATTGCGGATTAATACCAATTAGATTTTATGATAAATAATGGAAGGTTGAATTTTAGTTCTTCCTTTTTTGTTTTTTTAAGTTATAATAAAAGTAGAAAGAAGGGAAGCTTATGAAGAACTTGAATTTATTACCAGCCGATGGCTATATTGTTGTCAATAAAACGGTTCTTCATGAGGAGGATCGACGTCTTTTAACTTTATTATATCAACCAATTATTGGTTATACGGCGGTCAGTCTTTACTTAACCTTAATTGATGACTTGGACGTGTTAGAACGTATGAGCGAAGAGTTAAATCATCATCATTTAATGGCTACCATGCAATTAAAATTAGAAGAAATTGTTATTGCTAGAGAAAAACTAGAAGCTTTAGGACTTTTAAAAACATATGTAAAATCTGGTAATATTAATCATTATGTGTATGTTTTGTATTCACCGATTTCTGCCAATGAATTTTTTAATCATCCGATCTTAAATGTTGTGTTGTATAATAATATCGGTAAAAAAGAATATGATCGTAGGCAACAATTATTTAAGATTCCACGTGTTAACTTAAAAGAATACGAAGATATCAGCTGCAAGTTTAATGATGTTTATAGTAGTAGTAATTTAAAACCATTTGAAGTAGTAGAAGATATTGAAACTAAGCATGAAGCGAAGATGGAATTAAAGACAGTGATTGATTTTAACTTATTAATTGCTTCTATTCCAAGTAGTATGTTATCTAGTCGCTGTTTTAGTGAAGATACAAAACAATTAATTAATTCTTTAGCGGTTATTTATAATTTAGATACACAAAATATGGTGGGACTAGTACGTAATGCTTTAAACGAAAAAGGATTAATTGATCGTAATGTCTTACGAAAAAGTTGTCGTCAATTTTATCAATTTGAAAATATTGGTTCTCTACCGACTTTAATTTATCAAAAACAACCAGATTATTTGAAAAAGCCAGCAGGAGATACATCTAAGTGGGCTAAAATGGTTTATACTTTTGAAAATACCTCTCCTTATGACTTTTTACGTAGTAAATCAGGTGGCGCTGAACCGACGAAGCGAGATTTACAATTAATAGAAAACCTGATGATTGATCAAAAACTAAGTGCTGGTGTTGTCAATGTTTTAATTTCATATGCATTAAAGTTAAATAACCAGAAATTAAATCGTAATTATTTAGAAACAATCGCTGGGCAGTGGAAACGCTTACATATTGAAACCGTAGAAGAAGCGATGCGCTTAACCGAAAAAGAATATAAAAAGATGAAAGCGTTAGCGTCTAAAAGTACAACGAAAACGAAAACAACAAAAAAATCAACTCCAGAGATTTTACCAGATTGGTTAGACAAAGAAATTTCTACCGTACAAACAACAGCTGAAGAAGAAAAAGAAATGGAAGACATCTTATCGTCACTTGCTTAAACGACTACTTTATGATAGAATAAGGGCTAATTGAGAGGGGAATATTATGCAAATAGTTTGGTCGGATAAAGAAGTACGTAGGATTATATTAGATATTGTCTGTGTTGTTTTAATTGTTACCATTTTAACTTTTTTATGGTGGGGGCCTTATCAGGATAAGATCCGGGTCCAAACTTCTTTGCAACAGGAAGCTACGAAAGAGTCACCTTTGGTTACCAATGATTTAGATATAGTGGCTATTAGTCAAGAAAAAACACATCAAATGGTACAGGTAGTAAATGAAGGCGATACTAGTAATAGCTATATGATTCAATTTATGGTGGAACAAGGGAAAAATGATCCGAATACGATTCAAAATAACTATGTTATGTATAGCATCGTCACGGATAATTATGTCAGTGAACCAAGAAACCTTAGTCTAGATGGTTACATGCTTACTAGTACGTTATTACCGGGTGAAGAAAAAGAATATGAAATTATATTATGGAGTAATAATCCTGAGCTACAATTGGATGGTCAATTAGCTGTTTTGCCACATTATCATGTATAAGTGGATAGAAGCATTTGTTTTGATTTGTAAATTGTAGTCTAGAAAATATACTTTTGGCGTTATCATTTATATGAAAATTAATTAAATTTCCACAGAAAATAAGTGTTTACATTTATTTTTTTGTTTGGTTTTCCAAAATTTGAGAGTTGATAAGAATCATCTTTATGAATATCATGAAAGTATGAGGCAATTAATTTGCAGATAGGATGTGATAACGATGAATCAAGAAAAATTAAAAACTATTTCCAATTTATTTGAAGGTAATGAAATCAGAAGTGTTTGGGATAGTGAGAAAGAAGAATATTACTTTAGTGTTGTTGATGTAATAAACACTTTAGCAGAGCCCAAAGATGCTAGAAAATATTGGTCAGTATTAAAAACGCGACTTAAGAAAGAAGGAAGTGAAGTGACTACAAATTGTAGTCAGTTGAAAATGTTAGCATCTGATGGAAAAATAAGATTAAGAGATGCAATGAAAACAAACGATATTTTGAGATTAATCGAATCAATTCCATCTAAAAAAGCCGAGCCATTTAAAATTTGGCTGGCTAATTTAGGCAGTGAAAGAATAGATGAAGTGTTTGATCCAGAACTTGCTATTAAAAGAGCTATCGAGTATTATCGTAAGAGAGGGCATGATGATAGATGGATTGAAACTAGATTAAAAAGTATATTAACCAGAAATAAACTAACTGACATATGGAAAGAAGGAGGTATTTCAAAAGATTATGAATACGGAATACTTACTAATGAAATATATAAAGAATGGTCTGGTATGAAAGCAAGTGAATATAAGTCGTATAAAGGTATTAGAAAAGAGTCTTTAAGAGATAATATGTCTGATATCGAAGTGGTTCTTACTGATTTAGGAGAAATTGCTACTCGTGAACTTGCCAATGTTCATAAGCCCTATGGATTAGAACAGAATAAAAAGATTGCTAAACTGGGCGGGCATGCTGCCAAAGTTGCTAGAGATGATATTGAAAAGAATTTAGGTAAATCAGTGATCAGTAATGAAAATGCACTTAACTATCAATATATAGATGAGGATAAACAAATTGAAAATGAATAGGGCTACTCTTGCGTTGTTGGAACATGAAATAATTTGTTAAAAAATAAAGTTACTAAAAAAACAAAAGTCTAACTTTATTTTTTTGGCAATTATCATAATTCTTTTTGTTGCGTCCCAAAATATATGTTACAATATAGATATGTTCCCGTAGCTCAGCAGGATAGAGCAATCGCCTCCTAAGGGGTTGTTTAAAATAAAGGAAAATGTATCAGAAACCTTTATTTTACAAGGAAGGACAGATTTTAAAGAAATAAGATAGTCGCAAAATAGTCGCGAAAATTTGTCTTTATCTTTAAAAAAAACAATAGATTTTTGAAAAAATAACCTTAATTTTAATATTTATTTGTTAAGATTAAGGTATATGTCCCTGTAGCATAATAGGAAAATGCCTTCGCCTCCTAAGCGAAAGATTGGGTGTTCGAGTCACCCCAGGGACGCCATTTTTGTGTTAATTCAACTGATTTAGATATTTATAAATTAAATCAGTTTTTATTTTGGTTTAGTTTTTGTAAATGTTAGGAGGTGTAAAAATGTCAGTTTTAAAAAAAGAAAAAGTAAGATGGGATAAGGAATACTTTGAA
>CALVUW010000094.1 GCA_944363695.1 uncultured Bacilli bacterium
TTACAAATATACTTTTAGAACAGAATCTGAAATTTAACTTTTCATTTCACGTTAAAACGAAAATGACAAATATCTCCATCTTGCATAATATAATCTTTTCCTTCAATTCTTACTTTTCCAGCTTCTTTTACTTTTAATTCACTACCATAAGTCATTAAATCTTCATAGCTAATCACTTCCGCTTTAATAAAGCCTTTTTCAAAATCACTATGAATAATACCCGCACATTTCTTAGCGTTCATTCCTTTTTTAAAAGTCCATGCTCGTACTTCATCACTACCCACTGTAAAATACGTAGCTAAACCAAGTAATTCGTAAGTGGCTTGGATTAACATATCTAATCCACTACTTGGTATATTTAAAGCATCTAACATTTCTTGCCGATCAGTTTCATTTAATTCACTTAATTCTTCTTCTATTTTAGCGCATAGTACTACTACTGGCGTGTTTTCCTGAAGGGCATATTCTTTAACACGAACTACCAACTCGTTATCATAGCCAATACTATCTTCATCAATATTTGCTAAATAGATAAGCGGTTTTAATGTTAGAAAGTTATATGATTTTAATTTTTGCTGTTCATCTTCATTAAAGTTAACCAAACGCAGCGGTTGATTTGTCTCTAAAGCTTGTTTTGCTTTTTCAAGAGCTTCCACTTCAATCAAATCATCTTTATTTTTCGTTGTTCTTGCTTTCTTACTAATTTTTTCTAATCTTGATTGAACTACTTCTAAATCAGCTAACATCAACTCTAAATTAATTGTCTCAATATCGCGAATCGGATCTACAGCTCCATCTACATGAATGATATTATCACCTTGAAAACATCTTACCACTTCACAAATTGCATCTACTTCTCGAATATGAGATAAGAATTTATTACCTAATCCTTCTCCTTGACTCGCTCCACGTACTAGGCCTGCAATATCTGTAAATTCATAACTAGTAGGAATAATTCGAGCGGGTTGATACATTGCTACTAGATGATTAATACGATCATCAGGTACGTTGACAACACCTACATTTGGCTCGATAGTAGCAAATGGATAGTTTTCTGCTAATATATGTTGATTTGTAATGGCATTAAATAATGTACTTTTACCAACATTGGGCAATCCAATAATACCTGCTTTTAATGACATGTCAATACCTCTTTTCTGTTTATTTAGTATATCATAATTTTTATTTTTAGAAAACGTTAACAAAAAAAAGAAAACAATTTCATAAATGTTTTCTTTCAAATTATTAAATTGTTGGATATACATTTGGACCGATTGGTAAACCTAATAAATACCAACCAACCGTTAATAAAATCCAGGTAGCAGCGATTATACCAAAGTATGGCAAAACATACTTGATACTTTGATGAATAGTAATCGGCTTTTCTTTTGTTTTGTTATAAAGATTTAAATATCCTATATAAATAGCAAAACCAGCTAATAATGGAGTAATACCCGCAGTAATTGAATGTCCTGCTCGAAAAACAAACTGAGCAAATTGTGGAGAAATATTCGATTGCATAAAGGCAGGTACCATAACCGGAGCGAAAATAGACCATTTAGCAGCCGGTGTGGTAACAAATAAACTAGCAATAGCAATCATAATAATAGAGAAAATAACAAGTGGAATTCCTGTAAAATTAATATTTCCAATTGCATTAGCACACCAGCAAGTAATAATAGTACCAATATTGGTTTCTTTAAATACAGAAATAAATTGAGATACAACAAATAATAAAATTAACACTTCTCCAACAGACATAAATGTATCTTTACAACCATAAATAATATCTTTATCATTTTTTATCGTCTTTGCCCCAATACCATAAGCTATACCAACTGCACAGAAGATAAGACTAATCATATAAGTAAAGCCATCTTGAAAATAAGAGTTACTACCAAACAATTGGCCCAAATAAGTATCTTCACTCATATCTAATAATAAGCCTGAAGATGGTAGATTAGGAATAATCATATAAATAAAAGCTATAATTAAAACAATACCAGTAATAAGAGCAAAACGTAGTCCTCTTTTTTCTTGCTTTTCAGTCTGAATTTTTAATTGTTCTTCTTCTTCTACACTAATAACTGCTAGCTCCTCAGTCTTGGATGTATCTTCCTTTTCCTTATATTTTCCTAATCTTGGAGCAATGATTTTTTCAATGACAACCGTTCCTACAAGTGCCAATATGATGGAAAATACGATAATGATAAATAAATTAGATGTAAGACTAATATGAGCGGTTTCATCAATAAGCCGAGCAGCTAACGTTGTATAAGGAATTAAATTAACCTCTAAAGAGCCTACAAAAATTGAAACACCATAACCAAAGCTAACACCACAAAAGGCAGCAATAATACCTAAAATTGGATTACGATTATTTTTCTGAAAAATTAATGCAGCTAATGGAATTAATAAAACATAGCCAATATCGTTAATTAAAGAAGAGAAAATCGCTAATAGAATAATAATAAAAGTTATAATTTTTTTATCAATTTTATTTAATTTTCTCTGACATAAAACATCTATAAATCCAGTAGATTTTGCTACACTGATACCAATTAAGGTAATTAATAATGTTCCTAAAGGTGCAAAACTTAAAAAGTTTCTAGCAGCATTACTAATAATATATTTCATACCATCAAAATTAAACATATTTTCAACAGTTACTAACACATTATCTAGTTCGTATGTTGTTTGATTAACCTCACTATAAGTAGCCTGCATCTGAAACACTGATAAAACAGCACTCAAAATTACAGTTAAAATAGTTAGTAATAAAAATATCGTAATTGGATGAAAATAAAATTTTTTGAGTTTTAATTTCTTTTTTTCTTTCATATTAAGCCTCTTCTTTTATTACTTTTTTAATTTTTTTATTAAATTCAATACGAGGTATAAAAATCATTCTACCACAATTGCAACATTTAATCTTAATATCAGCACCTAATTTTACTATCTCCCACTCATTACTACCACAAGGATGCTGCTTTTTCATAATAACATGATTACCTAGTTGATATTCTTTATTTTTTTCCATAATGCACCTCAATCTGAGAATAAGGAATTTTAATTTTTGCTTGATCAAACGCTAATTTAAATTCTCTCTTCATTTGTCTTTCTATTTCAAAATCTTTATTAGATTTAACTTTGACAGCTAAACGATATACAACAGCAGAATCTGAAAGATCTTCTACTCCCCATAGCTCTACTTTTCCTTTCAAATTTTGATAAGTGTTATTAATCTTGTCCATTGTATCATAAATTACTTTTTCCACTTTTTCTAAATCACTCTCGTAACTGACAGATACATCAATAACCGCTAAAGACGGATTTAGACTGTAATTTATTACTTCAGTAATACTATGATTAGCTATAATTTGTACAGCACCTTTATAATCTTTAACTCTAGTCGTTTTTAATCCCATAGCAACTACTTCACCACGAAAACCATTAATAGAAACATTGTCACCGATATCAAACTGATCTTCTAATAAAATAGAAATACCAGCAATAAAATCTTTAGCAATATCTTGAAATGCTAAAGATAAAACAGCAACTCCAATCCCTAAACCAGCTAATATCTTGCTAACATCCACATGATAAATAGATAAAATCATTAATATTGTTACCGTTAATGTTAAGTATTTAATTAAGTTATTAATAATACTTTTAGAAGTATCAATTCTTTTTTGATTCTTCATTTTCATACTTTTACTATTTAAAGCTCGTGTTATAACACTCGTTACTATTTTGTAAAAACAATATGCTAAAGCTATATAAATAAAAGGTTGGAGCACATAAGTATATACATCGGTTTCAAAAAAGTCTGTCAGTTTAATCACTTCCTTATTTGTCAAAGTTCATGATTTCCAAAATACGATTTAAATCATTGATATTAGTAAATTTAATTTCAATTTTATTATTCTTTATTTTTACTTTTGTTCCTAATTTTTCACATAAATCTTCTGCAATATAATCATACTCAGTTGGTTCTTTTTTAGTACGTTTAACTTCATGTTTTCTTTCATATTCGACAGGAGATTTAGTAATATCTTCTAGTTGTCTAACGCTTAAACTAGACTGAACAATTTTATCTGCTAATTGCTTTACTTGTTCAGGATCGGTCAATTTACTCAACACTCTAGCATGTCCCATCGTTATTTGTCCAGTGGTAACATAATCCTTTACTTCTTCTGGTAAAGATAATAATCCTAACATATTGGTGACATAACTTCTACTTTTGCCTACTTTTTTAGCTAATTCTTCTTGTGTAATTTGCAATTGCTGTTGAATTTTTTGATAAGCCGTTGCTTCTTCCAATGGAGTCAAATTTTCACGTTGCAAATTCTCTAATAAGGCTATTTCCATCATTTCTTCATCTGTAAAATCTTTTACAATAGCGGGAATTGTTTCTTTTCC
>CALVUW010000095.1 GCA_944363695.1 uncultured Bacilli bacterium
ATACTACCTTTCCAAAATAAATTAGTTAATTTAATGCAGTCTTGTTTATCAGTTTTAGTTTTTCTGATAGTATTAGTAATTTCTTTACCAATAAGAGGATTAAAGACAATAACATGATAATTATTTTCTTTAAAAAATCTTTCTGGTGCTTTGTGATAAATACTAGTTGCTTCCATAACGACGGTTAAATTATCTTTGATATTTAATTTTTTAATGTTAGAATTTATTAATTCAAAATTAGTTTTATTATGAGTATATTCTGTAGGTTCTAATAAAACTTCACCTACATCTGAAGATAACATAAACATGCTTTTACCTTTAGCCACATCAAGTACTAAAACATACTTCATAAAATACTTCCTTTCCTAGTTTGACTCTTAGTGCTTACAATTATCTCATCATGCTGGTTATATGGATACTAAAGACCCTACTTTCTAAGACTAGATTAATAATAAGATAAGAGACGGGCAGTCACAAAAATGGATTCAAAGACCCGTGATATAATCTGCCCTTACTCAAACACGATTTTTTTATTCTTTCTTGCAAGAAAGAATAAAAAATATTCTATCATAAACTAATGAGTTTTTCTCCCATTAATTTACTTCTTAAAGTATACATGATATAATAATAAATACAGGAGGGTTAGTTATGTATAAAGCTTTATATAGAAAATATCGACCTAAAAAATTTGAGGAAATTGTTAGTCAAAAAGCAATTATTACAACTCTTCGAAATGCAGTAAGAATGCATCACATTAATCATGCTTATTTATTCTCAGGGCCTAGGGGCACTGGAAAAACAACAATTGCCAAAATATTTGCTCGGTTAGTAAATTGCGAACAAGCAGATGGAAGTATATGTGAAACATGCTCAAACTGTTTATATTCAGCTTCTTCTGAATGTATGGATATCATTGAAATAGATGCTGCATCAAATAATGGTGTGGATGAAATTAGAGCTTTGAGAAATAAAATATCAATTTTGCCAACAAAATTAAAATATAAAGTTTACATTATTGATGAAGTTCACATGTTATCAATTGGTGCTTTTAATGCACTGTTGAAAACATTAGAAGAACCTCCAGCACATGTTATTTTTATATTAGCAACGACGGATCCTCAAAAAATTCCTAGTACAATAGTCTCTAGATGTCAATGCTACTATTTTAAGAAAATAACACCAGCTGAAATTTCCCAACATTTGTATAAGATTGCTCAACAAGAAAAAATTGAAATTGATTCAAATGTTTTAGATGCTATTGCCCAATCGTCAGATGGTGGATTACGTGATGCGATTGGTATGTTAGATAAAATCATTTCTTATCAAACCAATCATATTACTATGGATGACTTTCTTCAGATTAATGGTAGCTTACCTCTATCGGAGTTGAAACATTTGGAAGAGTTTCTATTTTCCAATCAATCAAAAGGAATTATAGAAAGTATAGATGCTTATTATGACGAAGGTAAAGATTTAGTACAAGTTTTAAAACAATTAATGATTGATATTAAAGATCAATTAGTAGAGTTTTACTTACAAGGAACTCCACTGTTATATGATGAACAAAAAATGATTGATATTTTAAACTTGTTGAACGAAAAATTAGTCGATATAAAAAAGGCGGATGATATTAAACTCTATGTGGAAATAATGCTTTTACATTTTGTTCATAAAAATGGCAATAATAATGGTTCATCTTCTGAAATTATTTCCCGGGAAATAATTTCAGACATTAAACAACACGAAAATCCAGAAAAAAAAGTTGTATTAAAAAATGATCACCATTTAGAACAAACTATTGTTGATGATAAATCAGAAAACTATTTCGAAAATTTTAATAGTATTATGAAAATTCGTTCTAAAAATAGTATGATTACTGCGAAAAAACAAGAACTGTTAAAAGAAAATGAAAATTGGAAAAAATTGGAAGAATTTACATTTGACAAAGTTGAAGGATATTTAGCATGTGAATTATTAGATGGTCTTCCAAGAGCATCTAATTCTGAGACTGTAGTGGTAAGTTATGAATATGAAGCATTATTGGAAAAAGTTAACCTTCATTATGAAAGTTTAGTAAAATTTTATCAAAAAGTAACAGGTTCATCAAAAAATATTGCTTTTATTAGTGAAACCATTTGGAATCAGTTAAAAGTAGAATATATTTCGTTAATAAAAAGTGGACAAAATTTTATTTATGAAGAAGAACCTGCTATAATAAAAGAGGACCAAGGATCTTCTGAGCACCCAACTGCTACTAATACGAGAATATCAACTGCAGCAGATGAAGCAATCGCTCTATTTGGAGATCTTGTTGAAATTGAATAAAGTTAAAAGAAAAGAGGAGAAAAAATGAATATTCAAGCAATGATGAAACAAGCGCAAAAATTACAAAATGATATGATGAAAGTAAAGGATGAAATTGATAAAACTGAATTTTCAGCAGAAAATGGTTTTGTAGTAGTTAAAATGAATGGAAAGAAAGAAATTACTTCTTTACAAATTACTCCAGATGAAGATTTTGATATCTCTGATATGGAAATGCTACAAGATATGATTGTGCTAGCTATTAATAATGCTTCACAAAAAGTCGATAAAGAGACAGAAGAAAAAATGGGAAAATTTTCATCTATTCCTGGTTTGTTTTAGGTGTAATTTATGTATCCTGAAAGTATAAAAAAATTAATTGAAAGTTTAAAATTTTTTCCAGGAATTGGTGAAAAAAGTGCTGAACGTATGGCTTTTGCATATTTAGAATTCGATAAGGAACAAGTTGAATACTTAATAGATAGTATGCAAGAGACTAGGGCAAAGATTCATCCTTGCCCTAACTGCTTATCTTTGACAGATCAGGATGTTTGTGATATATGTAGCTCTCCAGCTAGAGATCATAATGTGCTTTGTGTTGTTGAAGATCCTAAAATTGTATTTTTATTTGAAAAGTTAGGAACTTATAAAGGAATGTATCACGTAATAAAAGGATTGATTTCACCATTAGAAGATATTAATCCGGAGGATATTGGACTAGAAAAATTATTAGATCGAATAAAGAAAGAAAAATTTACAGAAATAATTTTAGCATTCAAGCCAAGTGTGGAAGGTGAAATTACAGCACTTTATATAAAACAAATATTAGATGGCCTAGATGTTGAAGTTAGTAGATTAGCAAGCGGCGTACCTATGGGGGCTGACATGGAATATATTGATAGTCTAACTTTAGAAAGAGCTTTAGAAGACAGAAAAAAAATCTCATAAATTTCTAAGTTTATCATATTCTTTACTAGGTGAGAATATGAAAAAAATCGCAGTAGTATTAAAAAAAATTATCTTGAGTGCTTTTATCTTATATGGATATAATTTGATAGCTGTTAAATTTAATTTAACAATTCCTATTAATATTATTACAGTTTCATCGGTTAGTATTTTAGGATTTCCTATTCTATTTGTATTAGTATTATTAAAAGTGCTGATGTTTTAAAAGGAGGAAGCATGCTTGAAACATTAAAGGACAATCAATCTAATTTTTATCAACAGGCAATTATTCCAATTAATGCAGGAATTGTTTCGCATGCCTATTTTATCGAGACTAATAATAATAGTAATTCCTTGGTTGTAGATTACTTAACTGTTTTTGTTGAGTCTATTTTGTTACAACAAAAAGGAACTTTTACTAGTGAAAAAATTCATCAATTAATATTAAATAAGTCTTATCCTGATTTAATTGAAATAAAACCAATTAATAACATCATAAAAAAAGAACAAATCCTAGAAATGATGCGAACTTTTGAGAATAAGTCTCAATATGGAACTTACCAAATATACATAATTCATGAAGCAGATAAAATGAATGTTCAAGCGGCTAATACACTCTTGAAATTTTTGGAAGAACCAGCTGAAGGAATTATTGCTATTTTAACTGCTACTAATCGTTATAGAATTTTAAATACGATTCTATCACGCTGCCAGATTTTATCATTACAACCTGAAGTAAATACATTGGATTTAGAAAATTTAACTGATGCTGAGATAAAATTATTTGATAAAATTGTAAATGATAGATCTACTTTATTAATAGATTTTCTTTTTTACTATAATAACTTGTTTAAAACAAAAGAGTTGGCTTTAGTAACGCTAGATCACATGAAACAATATTTTAAATCAATTTTAGCCAGCAAAACAGGAAAAATAGATACTGTGACTATTTTTGAAATTTTTTCTGTATTGGAAACAGAAATTGTTAAATTACAGTATAATGTTAATTTAAAATTATGGCTGGATAATTTTTTATTACGATTAGAGGAGGTGTAATATGAAATTAGTAGAAGTATATTACAAAGTAAAAGATTTGCATAAATCTTCAGAATATTGTTTA
>CALVUW010000096.1 GCA_944363695.1 uncultured Bacilli bacterium
TTTTTACTTATAAAAATAGAATAAATAAAAAATAGTTAATATAAGTGATTTTTCACTTACAAAAACTATTATACGAGGATGTGATAAAATGAAAAAGTTTAAAAATTTTTTGAAAAATAACAAATATATGGTTATTGTGGTTAGCTTATGTTTATTGTTAACAATCTTTGTTTTTGTTATTAAGTTTGTTTTCTTTCCTAATGAAGGAACGGCGATTTACGGTGATCGATTAGATGGTATAGAAGAGGTAGAAATTACAAATGATCAATTGGGTAAAATTGAAGATAGTGTAAAAGAAAAGGAAGAGGTAGAAGAAGTTAGTGCTTCCATTACAGGCCGTATTTTAAATGTCATGGTTACAGTTAAAGATGACGTTAGTGTAGATGCTGCCAAAACTGTTACGGATAAAGTAGATGAAGCCTTAGAAGAAGATCAAAGAACTTTCTATGATATTCAAGTGTTTATCAGCAAAAATACAGATGATGCAACTTTCCCAATTATCGGATATCATCATCAAAATAGCGATCATTATTCATGGACCAAAAATAGATAGGAGATAACATGAAAAAGAAAAAATTTATACTGATTCCCATTGCGGTTGTCGTATTAGTTTTTATTGGGGTATATATATATTATAATAAAGAAGATGCACAAAATTCTTTAACAATTACTGAAAAAAAATGGGTGGAAGATAATAATGCCACGATTGTAGATTTTGAAGTAATGAATGATTATCCTTTGTATGGAATGAATGGAGAAGGTGTTTTCTTTAATTTCTTAACAGATTTTGAAGAAAATGTTGGTTTAGAGTTTAATAAAATTCCATATAGTAAAGAAGTAGAATCCTCTACTAATAGTTATCGGTTTCGAATTTTAGATAATGAAGAAACCCTAAGTGATAAAGATATTCTATTATTTACAGATGGTTATATTGCTTTAGGAAGGGAATATATTAGAATTAATCGTGTTTCTGATATGCAAAACATTACGTTTGGCGTATTTACAGATGATGCGGCGGAGATTAGTTACTATTTAAAATCTGGTACTAACTTAGTATATCGTTCTTATGAGACAATAGATGAACTTTTTATCGCTTTAGATAGTGGAGAAGTCGATATGATTATTATTCCAAATATTATGTATTTGGATAGAACCATTGGACAATCTGCTTATTCCATCAATTATTATTTTACGGAAATGCAAAAGAAGATTGTATTGACATTAAGCGATGATAATACACGATTAAACACTATTGTGACTAAATATTTCAATAGATGGAAAAATAATAATTATGTTGAAGAATATAATGATGCTTATTTAGATTATTATATTGAAAAAAATAATATACCAGATAAGGAAAAAGCAGATTTGATTTCTAAGACATATGTATATGGTTATGTTGAAAATACACCATATGAAGTGGAAGTCGATGGTAAAGTAGCCGGTATTGCTGGTGAATATTTAAATCGAATTAGTCGTTTAACGGATATTAGTTTTACTTATAAAAAATACGGCAGCTTAGAAGCTTTAAAGAAAGCAATAGATAAAGGTGATGTAGATATTTACTTTGACTATTATAATGATGGTGCTAGTAGAAGTGAATATTTAGCAACATTATCTACTTTCGTAGAAGATTATGTAGTACTAGGTCGTCAAAAAGATAATCATATTGTTAATTCTTTTGAAAGCTTAAAAGATCAAGAACTAGCAATGGTTGGTAATAATGCTTTATTTAGTTATTTTGAAAATAACAGCCGTAGTCATATTACGACCTATGATTCTATTAGTTCGATGGTTAGTGATGCGGGTGATAAACTTTTAGTCGTAGATCGTGAAAAGTATAACCACTATAAAAATAGTCAATTTAAAAACTATGACGTTTTATATACAGATACTATGATGAATGATTATAAATTTATGGTAAAGCAAGATAATCAATCTTTCTATAATCTGTTTAACTATATTATTAATACGAATTCTTATTATAATTATCGAAATAGTGGTTTAGAAGATATCAGCCGTTCAATGATGGAAGGAAAGACATTTGCTCAATTATTCTGGATTATTTTAGCTATTGTATCCATTCCATTAATTACATTGGCAGTGGTAGTTGTTTATTTAAAACGTAAAAAGAAAATTAAAAAGGTGAAAAAAGAAGACAGACATAAATATACAGATTTATTAACTTCATTGAAGAACCGGAATTATCTTAATAAAAAGACACCAGAATGGGAAGCAAGTCATGTTTATCCACAGGCTATCGTTATGATCGATTTAAATAATGTAAAATATATTAATGATAATTATGGCCATGAAGAAGGCGATAAACTAATTATCAAGGCAGCCTCTATTTTAGTAAATACACAATTAGAAAATAGTGAGATTATTAGAACTGATGGTAATGAATTCTTAGTGTACTTAATGGGTTATAGTGAACAGCAAGTTTCAACTTATGCTCAAAAGCTAGAAAAAGAAT
The DNA here is from genome assembly GCA_944363695.1 of uncultured Bacilli bacterium. Taxonomy (GTDB): domain Bacteria; phylum Bacillota_I; class Bacilli_A; order RF39; family UBA660; genus Onthousia. The sequence continues at coordinate 2,477 of CALVUW010000096.1, forward strand.
TGAAACATTTACCACATGAATTTGGAGCCGGTATAGGTTATAGTATGATATTAGATGATATTAAAACATTAGATGATGCGATTAACGAAGCAACATTAGAAATGATGACAAAAAAACAAGGATTAAAATAAGGAGTAGGTTATGAAACGAGCGAGGGACTTTTTAAAAAAAGTAATTTCTATCATAAAAAAACCTGAGATGAGAATTTTACCAGGTCAACTCGCTTTTTTTATTGTTGTATCTTTAATTCCTTTAGTAGCCTTAGTAGGATCGATCGGTGCTAGATTTGGTTTGAATACAGCAACAATTAAAAGTTTATTAGAAAGTAGTGTTCCGGAAGCAGTTGTATCGATCCTTATTCCTAATACACCTACGCAGGGATTGAATTTCAATATTATCGTCTTCTTTGTCGCTGCTTTTATTCTAGCTAGTAATGGTGCCTATTCTATGATCAATACTTCTAATGAAATTTACAAAATTAAGGGTAGTGGAGAGTTGAAAAGAAGAGGTAAAGCGATTCTTATGACTTTTATTTTGGTTAGCTTATTTGTATTTTTGCTGTTAGTCCCTGCTTTTGGTGATACGTTATTAGCGACACTTAGTGTAACATTACAAAATGATAAGCTTTATAGAATGATTGAATTGATTTATAATTTATGTAAATATCCAATATCTCTATTATTAATTTATTTCAATATTAAACTATTGTATACGTTAGCACCTGATACAAAAATTAGTAGCCGTAGTACCATTCCAGGGGCTTTGTTTACAACGATTATGTGGTTAATCAGTTCTAAGATATATGCTTTTTATATTAAGTTCTTTTCCCACTATGACATTTTCTATGGTAGTATGTCTAATATCTTAGTATTGTTATTTTGGGTTTATATTTTAGCCTATATTTTTACGCTAGGTATGAGTTTTAATGCCACAAGCATTATGCAAGAAATTGAAGATAATAAGGAGTCGTCGTAAAATCGATGTATAAATAAAACGAAAAAACACAAAATTGAAATTGTGTTTTTTTGTATGTATTTAATCATCAAATGATTGATCAAATAATTCAGAATCAAAAAAATCCTTTAAACTCATGTTTAGCGTTTTGGATATCTTATATAGTACTAAAGAAGATGGATTATTAACTTTGTTATTTAAAATATCATTTAAAGTAGTACTTGGCACAGCTGATAATTCTGCTAGTCGATTAGGTGATATGTTATTATGCTTTTTACATAGTTCGACAATTCTAAGACTAATTGCTTCTTTAAAAAACATGATAACATGCACCTCCCATGCACTCATTCTAGCAAAGAATTTGCCAGAATATTTACGGAAATCCGTAAATTTGTAATTGCCGCAAAGATGCTTCTATGTTATACTTTATTAAGTAATAGCTTAATAATATAAAATTAATTTATCCTTCAAACATATCAACTCGTTTTGGTAGTGTTTTGGCTTTTTCAGCTGTTGTTTCATCTAGCAAATCTTTCGGTGCAATATGAAAAGTTTTGGCAATTTGATCAATTGTAGAAGAATATATATTATATTTTCCAGTTTCAATGACACTAATATAAGCGGTTTTAAAATTAGCTAATTCTCCAAATTGTTCTTGTGTCCAATGATTTTTATAACGATACCACTTTGTATTTAAACCTACTAATTCGCTGGTTGTCATATTAATTTCGCCCTTTCTTATAATGGAAGTATTTTCATTATTTATACATTAATTATAAAGTTATTACTTAATATTCTTTATACCCAACTTAATTATTAATGAAATAATTAATAAGAAAGAAAAAAGAAATAAAGCAAAATTTTATGATAGAATGCTACCGCTATCA
>CALVUW010000097.1 GCA_944363695.1 uncultured Bacilli bacterium
ACAGGACAAATGTTTTGGTTAATGTCACCTTGTTATTTTAATGCACCTTTGAATTCGGCCGTACAATTGGTTGTAGCATCGACTGGTAGAATGGATGCATCCGTTGTCAATACGAATCGTGGTATTCGTCCCGTGATCAATTTATCATCTACCGTATTAGTAGCAGGTGGTGATGGGACAGCCTCTAATCCGTTTACAGTAAGTCTTAACTAAAAAACAGTCAAAACTAAAAGATGAATTTTGACTGTCTTTTTTTGTATGTCTGTAAGATATTAGCGATTTACTATTCAGGTCTTATCTGTAAACATCCAATATTGGCTTGATACGCTTCTTCAATGCTGGTACTCATCGTTTTTTTATTAGCAGTTACTACTGTTACATGGCCTCCATTTAGATAATTTTGTAGTTTTCCAAGCTCTTTTAACGTAAATGGTAGATCATCACCTCTTGAATAAATATCTTTATCTGTAATACCATCTATTTTGCCAAAGATGGCAGTATCTTGTTTTTTGAATTCTGAAGCGATAGAATCAAAAGCAACGGTTGATAAAGAAAAGTTTAAATTGTAAGTTTCACTAAACTGAGTTAGACGATTGTGTATAAATTTAATAATTTCTAAAGCTAAATTGAAATTATCTTCTAGTTTTTTGTTTGGATCTAGCAAGAGCATGGTTTCTTTTAATCCACAGAAATGAATGGTAAGACTACCATGCTTTAATAGTTTTCGCAAACGTTCTGTATCTTTGACTTTTTCGCCATCGTGCCATATGCCCTGTTCGTAAAGAGTTGGAAAGTTACTACAGTGTTTATTACATTGCAATTCAAAAATAGTTAGAAGAGCGTCTTTGGCTAGCGTTAAATTCTGTTCTAATAATTGATAAAATTGCCGTTTTCCTTGGTTTTGTTGTTGACATTGCAAGGCGATACGAACGAGATTAATAGAAACGGTTGCTAAGTTACCTTTGCCCCCAACTAATCTCTTTTCTAAAGTGGTATTATCCTCAATAATTCGTCTACCATCATTCAAATAACAAATTTCTTCTTTTTCTAGTCGATTAAAAGTGGCATCTAAAAATGTGAAAAAGCAATTGCTTTGCCGCATGGCTAAATTCTCATAAGCGAGTAATAAATCGTAGTTTGAATCAGTAGCTTTAAAAGAAATGCCTTTTTTAACCTTAAAGAAATATTGAATACGATTAGTTAATGGCGCACTTTTGATAAGAGAATCAATCACTATTTTACCTAGTTGCGTTATGTTGGTTCCAAAGTTAATACTAAGATCTACAGCCGGCAAGGTAGCAAAAAAAGAATATAGAGCCTGCTTTAAAATGTTACTGATATCTTGTAATGTTTCTTTTATTAATAGCTTAATATCCATTTGTAGTTTGGGCTGATTTTCAAACTGGCTTGTTAGTAGTGCTTGAATTTGTTCGATGCTGTTAGCTTTTTCTATTTCTTGTTGAAGGCTATCAAATGGGAAGAAAGTAATTAATTCTTGTAAAGTTAAATAACGCTGGAACTGTTGTAAAAAGATGTGGCAGAACTGTTGATAGGCAATTACTGCTAAATCTGTATCAAAATGAATAAAACAAACGGCACCATATTGTTCTTGGTGTAATTGTGCTAATAAATAACTAACGTGCATTAAATAGCCTTCAATGGTTGTTTGCGCTTGCAGTATTTTTCCTAATGATGTATCAAGTGTTGCTAATTCTGATAGATCTATTTCTATATTATCAATTGAGCCCATGGGCATGGTTTCAATCGAATGTAGATGAATAATGCCACCATCGTGTGCTCTTGTTAGTTTGTTATCTAGTAAATAAGCTTTAGCAAATTCTAACGAGATAATCGATCCAAACTTATCTAATAATTGTTGTGGTGTTTTATTTTCTTCTTCAATATTCGTTAGTCCTAATGCTTCAATAGCCTTTAAGAATTTATGCTGCTGCTTCGTTACAAAAGCTTTCCGTGAGGCGTTACGATGATTGCGATAGGTAGAAAAAGCTTGATAGACATCTAAAAAGTTTTCGCTTTTTAAAGTCTCTTCAATAATATCTTGAATGTTTTCGATATTAATAGTTTTCCGGTCTTGATAACGCGTTTGAATGTGGTTTAATACTTGTTCATATACTTTATTGACCTCTTCATCTTGATAGGGAATATCAATCGAATTAAAAGCTTTTTGAATAGCAATTGCAATTTTTTCTCCTTGAAATGACGTTCGTTGACCACTTCGTTTCACGACGATTAAGGTGTCAAATAGTGTCTTTTTACTCATTACTTTACAGCTCCTTTGTTTAATACCATTATAATTATTTGTTGTTGATAAATCAATATAAAATAAAAAATAGGATAAAAAAACATTTCATTATTTCAAATACTAAAAACACGCCAATCCCTTATATATCAACCAAATAAGCATTTTTTACTATTAGCTTTTGATTTTGTTTTTTTTAATTAGTTTTTATGTAAAGTTAAAAAAATAAAAGTTTACTTATAGTAAAAGTGCAACTTTAAAACATTTAAGCTTCCTATAATCGTAAGTATGAAGGTAGGAGGTACATATGACAAAAACAAAAGAAACAGTAAAAAAAGAAACGGGATTTGTGAATCCTAAAATTAATATTATTAAGAAAAATGGAACGAAACAAGCATTTGATGGCAACAAAATTAAAGCTGCGATTGAAAAAAGTGCCGAGCGTGTGATGGTGGATTTGACTGAAGATGCTAAAGATGAAGTTGTGAAAATTGTTATTGATTTACTGTCTAATCAAACAAGTGATGCTGAGGTGCAACAAATTCATAATTGTGTAGAAGCAGCATTGGAACAAGTAAATCCATTGGTAGCTAAAAGTTATCGTGAATATCGTAATTATAAAAATGACTTTGTGCATATTTTAGATAAAGTCTATAAAAAAGCTCAAGCAATTAACTATATTGGTGATAAAGAAAATTCCAATACTGATAGTGCCTTAGTATCTACACAGCGTAGTTTAGTATATGGTAATCTTAATAAAGAATTATATAAAAAGTTTTTCTTGACCAAAGCAGAGGTAGAGGCTTGTGAAGATGGATATATCTATGTACATGATATGAGTGCTAGACGTGATACCATGAACTGCTGTTTATGTGATGTTGGTGCTGTTATGAAAGATGGCTTTGAAATGGGAAATCTTTGGTATAATGAGCCAAAAACGCTAGATACTGCTTTTGATGTTATGGGTGATGTTATTATCAATACGGCAGCGATGCAATATGGTGGTTTTACGGTACCGGAAGTGGATACAATTTTAACACCATATGCGAAGAAAAGTTATCATAAATATTATGAAGAATATATGGAAATTACGGGGGGAATTGATCCGGTTAAAGCAGAAGAATACGCTTGGAAAAAGACACGTAGAGAATGTGAACAAGGTTATCAAGGAATTGAATATAAGTTAAATAGTGTTGGTTCTTCTCGTGGCGATTATCCTTTTGTTACGTTTACATTTGGTATTGAACAAGATCCATTTGGTCAAATGGTTAGTGAAGTTATTTTAGATACGCATCGTATTGGCCAAGGAAAACCTGGATTTAAAAAACCAACGTTATTTCCAAAATTAGTATTTTTATATGATAAGAATTTACATGGAGATGGCAAACCATTACATCATGTTTTTGAAACAGCCCTAACTTGCAGTGCTGCAACTATGTATCCAGATTATCTATCACTAAGTGGCGAAGGTTATGTTCCTGAAATGTATAAAAAATATGGTAGAGTTATAAGTCCAATGGGCTGTCGTGCTTTCTTATCACCATGGTTTGAACGTGGTGGCATGGAACCAGCTGATGAAGATGATAAACCTGTATTTATCGGCCGTTTTAACATCGGGGCTATTTCATTTAATTTACCGATGATTTTAGCTAAAGCTCGTGAGGAACAAAAAGATTTTTATGAAGTGCTTGATTATTATTTAGAGATGATCCGAAAAATCCATATTAGAACAAGAGACTATTTGGCTAAAAAGAAAGCTTCTACTAACCCGCTTGCATACTGTGAAGGTGGTTTCTATGGTGGCCATTTAAAACCAAATGAACCAATTGAACCGTTATTAAAATCAGCGACTGCTTCTTTTGGTATTACAGCATTAAATGAATTACAAGAATTATATAATGGTAAAAGTCTAGTGGAAGATGGTGCTTTCGCTTTAGAAGTTATGAAATACATTAATCAAAAAATTCAA
>CALVUW010000098.1 GCA_944363695.1 uncultured Bacilli bacterium
TTTTTACTTATAAAAATAGAATAAATAAAAAATAGTTAATATAAGTGATTTTTCACTTACAAAAACTATTATACGAGAGGATTTTGTTAATGAATACTGAGCGGTTTCAGATTGTGGTAAAGATGAAAAGTTTTATTTTTTTTCTTGATGGTATTTTAGTGAATTACCCCAAAAGGGAGCATGTTTTAAAAGATGCTATTGAAAACGATGCTTTAACAATATTAGCATTAATCTATGAAGCTAATAGTAGTATAGATCGGAAACACTACCTAGATAAAGTAGTGTCTAAGTTATCAATGTTAGACTTTTACTTTGAGAAAAGTTATAAGTATCATTATATCAGTAGAAAAATATTTGATAGAGTGATATTTGAATTGACTAGTATTTTGAAAATGTTATATGGATGGATGAAATATGAGAAAAGTGGAATTTACAGATAATCAATATAACCATATTAAGCGTAAAGTGGAGTTAGTTAAGCTTTATTTTTATGTTTACTATATTTTGTATTGACTCTTTGTACAACAAATACTAAATATAGGGTGAAGAAAACTGAATAGTATTTTTAATCAAATAAGGAAAATCAAGGGTGAATGATAGCAGGTGAATTTTAATCCTTGATTTTTATATGGAATTTTGTGATATTTTTGGATAATAATATACAAAAATGTGATAAAATAGGAAGCATCTTCTGCAAAAGTGTAATATAATGTTGCTGAAGGAGATGATAGCGTGCGAAGATTTATGATGGATAAATTAATAAATTGGCAACAGAAAGCCTTTGATTTTAAAGAAAGCAAGGTAAGACATATATACTAAAGGAATTTGGTGCCAGAAACTAGCAGCCTTATTTTTACACACTAAAGATTTAAAAATGAGCTAAGGCCTTACAATATTTTTGTATTCGATGCAAGCAAATATCTTGTAGTTGGTGCTGGTTTACTTCGAATGATGTGGGGCTTTTAAGAGGGATGTCTCATTATACATTCGATCGAAATGAAATGGATTTTGTTATTCAAAATACAATGCTAAAAATAATAAGAAAGTTGCTTTTAGATTTTCGTTAAATAATTTAAGTAAATACATCAATGAGTTAAATTTAGATTAAAATAGAAAGAAATGAGGGCCGTATATGATTTATTTAGATAATAGTGCAACAACTCCGGTAAGAAAAGAAGTATTAGATACTTTTGTAACAGTCAGTGAAAATTTTATTGGTAATCCGAATTCGATTCATCAACTAGGCTTAAAGAGTAAAAAATTAATGAAGGAAGCAACAGAACAAGTGGCAAGTTTATTAAATGTGAGGCCGCAAGAAGTAATCTTTACAAGCAGTTCTAGTGAATCTAATAATTTAGCAATCAAGGGTGTATATTCTTTTTATCCGAAACGTACCAGAAAAATTATCACGACTAAATTAGAACATGCATCTGTTTTGGAAACAATTAGGGCTATTGGAGATGTAGAAGTGTTATATGCACCATTAGATGAAAAGGGTCATGTTGATTTAATGGCGTTGGAACGTTTATTACAACAAGAACCATTATTAGTAACGATTCAGCATGTCAATAGTGAGACGGGATTGATACAAGATATTGATCGTATTGGTCAATTAATAAAAAAATATCCTAAAACTTTTTTTCATGTAGATGGTACCCAAAGTGTTGGTAAATTACCAATTGATCTTACCTATGTTGATTTATTTACGTTTAGTGCGCATAAGTTTTTTGGTTTAAAAGGAATTGCATGTCTTATTAAAAAAGATAGCGTGGGCTTAAGTCCGTTAATTAGTGGTGGCCATAGTCAATCTAATTATCGTGCAGGCACGCCAAGTGTCGCTTTAATTGCTTCCTTAGCCAAAGCACTACGTTTAGCCTTAGAAGAACAAAATCAAACTTATCAGCATGTACTAGCTTTAAATCAATATTTGCGAACCAGCTTGTCAACTCTGCCCCAAATAACGATTAATTCGAATGAAGAAGATTCTCCGTTTATTTTAAATATTAGTATTATTGGTAAAAAGCCAGAAACCATGATTCATCAGTTGGAAGCACATGATATTTATGTATCTACCAATACGGCTTGTTCTTCAACTGATCCATTTTCATCTACCTTAGTGGCTTTATCTAAATCAAAAGAAGTTGCTAAGAGTTCTTTACGTATTAGTTTTTCGAAAAACAATACAGAAGAAGATTTAAAAACATTGATAAAAATTTTAAGAGAGGAAATACTATAAATGGAACGTGTAATATTAATTAAATATGGTGAGTTAACGACTAAAAAAGGCAATCGTAGTTTTTTTGTTAAAACACTAGTTCGTAATATAGAGCAAAAGTTAAAAGATTATGATGTAGAAATTGAACAAGACTTAGCTAGAATGTTAATTCACTTTAAAGAAGAACAAAAAACAGAAATCTTAACAGCTGTTCAAACAGTTTTTGGGATTCATGCTTATCATGTAGCTTACCAGGTTCCTTCATCTTTAGAAATAATCAAGGAGAAAGTACTAGAAACTGCTAAACAGGAAAAATTTACAACTTTTAAAGTTGAAGTAAAACGGAATGATAAATCTTTCCCTGTTAAAAGCATGGATTTAGCACCTTTACTTGGAGGTCTACTTTTAAAAAATATCACTGGTATTCAGGTAGATGTTCATAGTCCTGATGTAAAAATAGAAGTAGAAATAACTCCAAAACATACTTATATTTATTATCAAGCCTACCAAGGACTTGGCGGTTATCCAGTGGGAACGCAAGGCAAAGCTTTATTAATGTTAAGTGGTGGTATTGATTCACCTGTTGCAGGCTTTATGGCCATGAAGCGTGGTATTCCTATTGAAGCAGTTTACTTCGAAGCCATTCCCCATACTAGTTTGGAAGCTAGAGAAAAAGTTATTACGTTGTGTAAAAAATTAGCAAATTACACGGATGAAATTAAATTGCACATTGTTCCGTTTACTAAATTACAAGAAGCAATTTATCAAAATGTTAATCCTAATTATATGATAACCATTATGCGGCGAATGATGTATCGAATTATGGATAATTTGTGTCAAGTCTATCATGGCTATGCGATTATTAATGGTGAATCTATTGGCCAAGTAGCAAGTCAAACTTTAGAAAGTATGCAAGTTATTAATGAGGTTACTAAATTACCAGTCATTCGTCCTGTCGCTTGCCTTGATAAATTAGAAATTATTGCCTTAGCTAAGAAAATAGATACCTATGAAACAAGTATTTTACCGTATGAAGATTGTTGTACAGTCTTTGTACCAAAGCATCCTGTGATTCATCCAACTTTAGAAAAGTGTTTAAGCGAAGAAGCAAAATTTGATTATCCTCCTTTGTTACAAGAAACAATTGAACAAGTATTTACGCTAAAAATAACAGCTAACAATGAAAAAACCTATCAAGATTTATTATAGGTAGAAATTACCAACTGAAAATAAGTATGAAAATAAAAAAAGTTCACAATCTACTAATGTAGGAGGTGAAAGAAATAATGAATAACTCAAGTAATAATAGTTCAATGAAAATGAGAGTTCCAGGTGCTAAACAAGCTATCGATAAGATGAAATATGAAATCGCTAATGAATTCGGAGTTAATTTAGGACCTGATGCTACTAGTCGTGCCAATGGTTCAGTTGGTGGTGAAATTACAAGACGTTTAGTTCAAAACGGTTTAAATCAAGTTAGTGGAAGTTATACTAATAAATAAGTTAGATAACTTACTGGATAGGCTTTAAAAAGCCTATTTTTGTTATGTCTAAAAAATCCTTGTAAGATTTGTTTGCATCATATATAATAGCTAAAAAAACGGGAGACAAGTCAAATATTGTGCGGAATATTTAAGACCGTAAAAAATCTAATATGGAAAAGGATGGATGAAATATGAATAGCGTGTTAACCTTTCGCGTTGGAATAGAAGGTTTAGAAGAGAAGATTTGGCGTGAAATTGAAATAACAGACAGTAGAACCGTTGCTGATTTAGCTTATACGATTTTGGCTACTTTCAATTCTTTAGCATATCATTTATATATGATTTATTATAAAGATAAAGTATATGACTGCTGGGTAGCGATTGAAGATGATCATAGTGAAGTACCACCAATCAATGCCGTGATTACGAAATTAAGTGATTTAGGCTTAAAAGCAGGTGATAAGATGACAATGGAGTATGATACTGGATCTACTACAACGTTCCATATTACTT